>NZ_JBDJAW010000070.1 GCF_039649665.1 Microbispora sp. ZYX-F-249
CGGCATGCCCTCACCCCCACGTCCCGCCGGGGCGGCGTGCCCCCCGGGGCCTGTCCGTCGATCGGCCCGGCGGAGGGCTGCACGGGGTCCTGCGGGGCCCGCCGCGGGCCCAGGGGACGCGACACAAGGGCCGGGCGCACCATCAGGTGCGCCCGGCCCTTGTGGTTCGCGGGTGTTCGCTTGAGGGGGATGCGCGGGAGGGTGGGGGCCACCCTCCCGCCCGGCCGTCACGCCTCCGGCTGACGGTGCTGAAGCTGGCGGCGCAGCTCGGCGATCTCCCGCTCCAGGTCGGCGACGTCCGGCGCGCCGGCGTCGGCCGGGGCCTGGCCCGGTGCGGCGTGCGGCCGCTGCCGGCCGTAGGGCGCGGGACGCACGTACTGCGTCGCTCCGTCGGGCCGCTGCGGGTCGTAGCCCGCGCCCGGCCGCTGCCGGTCGTGGCCGTCCGGGCGCTGCTCGTAGCCGTCCGGGCGCTGCTCGTAGCCGCCGGGGCGCGGCGCCTCGTAGCCTCCGGCCGTCCGCGCCGGCCCGCCGGCCGGCGGCAGGCTCTGCGGCTGCCAGCCCTGGGGCAGCACCTGGCCGTTCACCGGCTGCCGGTCGTAGCCGCCGCCGACCTGGGCCGGGTAACCGCCGCCGGAGTTCGGCCCGGGATAGGGGCCGCCGTACGCGGGCGAGGGCGCGTGGCCCTGCGGGGAGGCGGGATCCTTCTTGCGCCTGCGCATGAGGAGCAGCAGCAGGAGGCCGCCGCCGACCAGGATCAGCACACCGGCGCCGACGGCGACCCACACCCACATCGGCTGCGGGGTCTCGTCCTTGCCCGAGGAGATCGCCTGCTGGGAGTCGGTGATGTACTTGGCGACGTACGGGTGACTCGGGAACAGCGCCTGGACCTCGCGGAACTTCGGCAGCGCGTCCTTGTAGTGCCGCTGGAAGAAGTCGTCGAGCGCCTCGTTGTACTTCGTCGTGGTCAGCGACGCGGAGGGCCTGACGTTCTTCTCGTTGAGCTTCTCCTTGATGATCGAGACCGGGAGCACGAAGCTCTCGTTCTCCGACGCCTCGCCGTTCTCGCTCACGGTGCCGGCGATGAGCATGCCGACGACCTTGCCCGCCCGGCTGAACACCGGACCACCGGAGTTGCCGTGGTAGGAGGGCGCCTGCGTCTGGATGTACGGCACGCCTTCCTGCGTGCTGCGCTTGGCGTTGTACGGCCCCTCGGTGAGCGCGGGGTCGAGCTTGGACTCGACGCTGAACCAGGGCGTGTTGGTCACCAGGCCGGGGAAGCCGCTGATGTAGAGCGTGTCACCGGTCTGCACGTCGGCGTCCTCGCCGAGCGGCACGGTCGGCAGGTTCTGCTGACCGTTGACCTTGAGCAGGGCGAAGTCCTTGCCCGGGTAGCTCTCACCGACCGAGACCAGCTCGGCCGGGACCTCCTTGGCCGTCTTGTCGACACCGCCGCCGGGCAGGCTCTGCAGGACCGACAGGCTCTTCTGCAGGCCGCGGATCTCCAGGTGGGTGCTGTTGAAGGTGACGTAGATCTGCTGGACGAGCTCGATCATCTCCTTGTCGGCCTCGAAGTTCCGCAGGGCGTTGATCATGTCCTTCGCGTCCTGCTTGTTGAACTTCTCCAGCGCCTGCTGCGCGAAGGTCTGCGACAGCTCCTGGTCGCTCATCTGCACGCAGTGCGCGCCGGTGACCATGTAGCCGTCGGGAGTGACCCACCAGCCCGTGCACATGCCGCCGACCTGGGCCTTGACCGTGCGCTCCGGGCCGACCGGCTGAAGGTACCGGTCGACGTCGGACGCCACGCGCTGGAAGAGGAACTTGGCGATGCTCCGCTCGTCGGAGGGGATCTTGCCGGCGAGCACGGCCTGCGTGGCCTCGTTGGTCAGCTGGTCCCACGCGGCCTCCTTGGCCTGGCTGCTCGGGACGACGACCTCGCCGGAGTAGGTGATGCTGGTGAGCTGCACGGCCGGGTGGGTGCGAGCGGCCAGCCGGGTGCCGACGGGGACCTCGTCCCCGGTGTCCGCCGAAGCGGGAGCGGCGGTGACGAGCAGGGCGAAAGCCGCGATCGCGGCCATCCCCCCGGTCAGTCTGCCGAAGTATTTCCTGAGATTTCCATCCACGGCAGCAAGCGTGATGGAACGGTCTTGTTTCTTGCTTGGAGGTGGCTTGGGACGGGCGGGTACCGCAGTGCAAGTCCTCTTCGCGAGCCGCTCACGTGCGGTGGGACGCGATCGGCGAGGGCCTTCCGGTGGAGGTCCCGTGGGCGCGGGGCGCCGAAGGTGCGGGAAACGACGGCGGCCCCCGCCGGAGCGGGGGCCGCCGGACGGATCCGCGGGTCAGACGCCCATCGACTGGGTGTCGTTGGTCTCCCGGGTCTGCTGGGCCGACACCTCGGTCACCCCGTTCTTGAGGTGGTAGCGGGCGACGGCCTCCTGCAGGACCTCGGCCTTGACCTCGCCGCGCCGCACGAGCTGGGTCAGCACCGCCAGCGTGATCGAGGCCGCGTCCACGTGGAAGTGGCGGCGCAGCGCCGAGCGCGTGTCCGACAGGCCGAAGCCGTCGGTCCCGAGCGAGGACCAGTCACCCGGCACCCACTGGGCGATCTGGTCCGGGACGGCGCGCATGTAGTCGCTGACGCCCACGAACGGCCCCGCCACGCCCGACAGCTTGCTGGTCACGTACGGCACGCGCTGCTCGGCGTCGGGGTTGAGCAGGTTGTGCTCCTCGGCGGTGAGGGCGTCCCTGCGCAGCTCGCTCCAGGAGGTGGCCGACCAGACCGAGGCCGACACCCCCCAGTCCTCCGCCAGCATCCGCTGCGCCTCCAGCGCCCACGGGCCGGCGACGCCGGACACCAGGATGTTCGCCTTCGGCCCGTCGCCCGTCGCCGGGGCGTAGAGGTAGAGACCCTTGAGGATGCCCTCGACGTCCACGTTCTCCGGCTCGGCCGGCTGCGGGTAGGGCTCGTTGTAGACGGTCAGGTAGTAGAAGATGTCTTCGGGGTGCTCCCCGTACATCCTCCGCAGGCCGTCCTTGACGATGTGCGCGATCTCGAACGCCCACGCCGGGTCGTACGCCACGGCGGCGGGGTTGGTCGAGGCGATCAGCGGGGTGTGGCCGTCCTCGTGCTGCAGGCCCTCGCCGTTCAGCGTGGTGCGGCCGGCGGTGGCGCCGAGCAGGAAGCCGCGGCCCATCTGGTCGCCCAGCTGCCACATCTGGTCGGCGGTCCGCTGGAACCCGAACATCGAGTAGAAGATGTAGACCGGGATCATGTGCTCGCCGTGCGTGGCGTACGACGTGCCCGCCGCGAGGACCGAACCCATCGAGCCGGCCTCGCTGATGCCCTCGTGCAGGATCTGACCCTCGGTCGACTCCTTGTACGACAGCAGCAGCTCGCGGTCGACCGCCTCGTACGTCTGCCCATGGGGCGAGTAGATCTTGGCGGTCGGGAACATCGCGTCCACACCGAACGTGCGGGCCTCGTCCGGGATGATCGGCACGAACCTGGCGCCGATCTCCTTGTCGCGCATGAGGTCCTTGAGCAGGCGGACGAACGCCATGGTCGTGGCGACGTTCTGCTTGCCCGAACCCTTGCGCAGGCCGGAGTAGACGGGGTCGCCGGGGAGCTTGAGCGGCTTGGCGCGTACTACCCGCTTGGGCAGGTAGCCGCCGAGCGCCGCCCGGCGCTCCTTCATGTAGGCGATCTCGTCGTTGTCCTCGCCCGGGTGGAAGTAGGGCGGGAGGTCGGCCTCGAGGTCCTTGTCCGGGATGGGCAGGTAGAGCCGGTCGCGGAACTCCTTGAGCTCGGCCTTGCTCATCTTCTTCATCTGGTGCGTGGCGTTGCGCGCCTCGAAGTCCTTGCCGAGCGTCCAGCCCTTGATCGTCTGGGCCAGGATGACGGTCGGCTGGCCGACGTGCTCGCGGGCCGCCTTGAACGCGGCGTACACCTTGCGGTAGTCGTGGCCGCCGCGCGACAGCTTGCGGATGTCGTCGTCGGTCATGTGCTCGACCATCTTGCGCAGGCGCGGGTCGCCGCCGAAGAAGTTCTCCCGGATGTACGCGCCCGACTCGACCGAGTAGGTCTGGAACTGCCCGTCGGGCGTGGTGTTCATCTGGTTGACCAGCACGCCGTCGACGTCGGCCGCCAGCAGCGGGTCCCAGTCACGGCCCCAGACGACCTTGATGACGTTCCAGCCGGCGCCGCGGAAGTACGACTCCAGCTCCTGGATGATCTTGCCGTTGCCGCGCACCGGGCCGTCGAGCCGCTGCAGGTTGCAGTTGATGACGAAGGTGAGGTTGTCGAGCTCCTCGCGCGCGGCCACGCCGATGGCGCCGAGCGACTCGGGCTCGTCCATCTCGCCGTCGCCGAGGAAGCACCAGACGTGGCTGCGGCTGGTGTCCTTGATCTGGCGGCTGAGCAGGTAGCGGTTGAACCGCGCCTGGTAGATGGCGCCGAGCGGGCCGAGGCCCATCGACACCGTGGGGAACTCCCAGAAGTCCGGCATCAGCCGCGGGTGCGGGTAGGACGGCAGGCCCTTGATCCCGTGGGACAGCTCCTGGCGGAACGCGTCGAGCTGAGCCGCGTCGAGACGGCCCTCCAGGAAGGCGCGGGCGTAGATGCCCGGGGCCGCGTGGCCCTGGATGAAGATCTGGTCGCCCGACTCCCCGTGGTCCTTGCCGCGGAAGAAGTGGTTGAAGCCCACCTCGTAGAGCGAGGCCGCGGACGCGTAGGTGGCGATGTGGCCGCCGACGTTGGTCCGCGCGTTGGCACGGGTGACCATGACCGCCGCGTTCCAGCGGATGTAGGCCCGGATGCGGCGCTCGACGTACTCGTCCCCGGGGAACCAGGGTTCACGCTCCGGGGGAATGGTGTTGATGTAGTCCGTGCTCCGCAGGCCGGGCACGCCGACCTGGTGTTCGCGGGCGCGCTCGAGCAGCCGGAGCATCAGGTAGCGGGCCCGGGTGCGGCCCTCGGTCTTGATGACGTTGTCGAGCGATTCGAGCCATTCGTTGGTCTCGCTCGGATCGACATCAGGCAACTGGCTGGGTAGGCCGTCACTGATGATCGAAAAACGCTGGCGTCCGGAAGCCACTGGGTCTCGCCTTCCGAGATGGACTTTGTCTCGTCGAGTCTGTTACGTCTGTGTTGCCTGCTGCGATGCGGTGAGCACTTGATCGCGGCGTTGCGGGTCGTCTTCCATCCTGTCTCGTCATACCGGAAAGCGCATCTCTACTCCCCGGTAACCGGACCGTCCGCGCTGGCTGCGGGGTAGGTCTTGGCCTAGACCACCGATGGTAGGACGATTTTTACTCACCATCCATTCCCGGTCACCGCCGGGGGCACCCCAACGGCCATCGGCGCCACATCGTGCCTGGTCGGAGCCTCCCTACCCGGTCTGCTCCCGGCCTACCCGGCAGGCGTGGCGGATTCCCCGCGACGGCGGGGACGGCGCCGTCCGGGAGCGCTCCCGCCGCCGTCTCCGGAACCATCCGCACCGCGCGTCGCCCGTCTCCGGCGGCGTTCACGGGACCCGGATACGCGCCGGGCCGCGCTCCAGCCGGGGGCCTCGCGGCTGCGTAACGTTTTGGTATGAGTTGTCCCTCCCTCTGTGGAGGGGAGGGTTTCTGCTCTTTCCAGGTGGCGATAGCCGTACCAGGCTCTGGAGAGAGGGGGATCGAGATGCACGCAACGGTAGGGGACCGGCTGGTGGTGCACGGCGCGGTAGTGGGCGACCACGAGAAGCACGGTGTCATCGTCGAGGTCCGCGGCCCGGAGGGCGGCCCGCCGTTCCTGGTGAAGTACGAGGACGGGCACGAGGCGCTCGTCTTCCCCGGTCCGGACGCCGTCGTCCTCCCAGCTCAGCGCGAATCGTAATATCGCGGATGTGAAATCGACGGTGATCGAGGTACGGACCGGCGCGCGGGAACGCGTGCACGACATGACGAAGGAGTGCGCCGATTTCGCGCGCGAGTGCGGGGGAGACGGGCTGCTGCACGTCTTCGTCCCGCACGCGACGGCGGGCGTGGCACTGCTGGAGCTCGGCTCCGGCAGCGACGAGGACCTGCTCGCCGCTCTGGGCGACCTGCTGCCGGCGGACGACCGGTGGCGGCATGCGCACGGCTCCCGTGGGCACGGGAGGTCGCATGTCATGCCCGCCTTCATTCCGCCGTACGCCACCGTTCCCGTCCTCGGAGGCAGGCTGGCGCTGGGGACCTGGCAGTCGGTCGCCCTGATCGACCTCAACGTCGACAACCCCGACAGGCGTGTACGTTTGTCGTTTTTGACCGATTAAGAGATAACGGTGCGGGTCACCCGCCGTGGCGACCGTTGACGACTACGGGTCGCAGCGTGTGGACTGTGCCGAAGCATGGCTCTCAACGAGCCAGGACAACCGCAGACATGGGCGGGGTCACCCCAAGCAGGAGGGATGAACGTGAGCGCGACCGCGGGTCAGGCGCAGGACGAGCGCGGCCTGGCCGAACGACTCGGCCTCAAAGCCGGTCAGGTGGTGCAGGAGGTCGGCTGGGACGAGGACTGCGACGAGGCGCTGCGCCAGTCCATCGAGGAGCTGACCGGCAACGAGCTGGTGGACGAGGACTACGACGACGTCGTCGACGTGGTGCTGCTCTGGTGGCGTGACGGCGACGGCGACCTCTTTGACGCCCTGAGCGACGCGATGACCGCTCTCGCCGACGGAGGCCAGATCTGGCTGCTGACCCCCAAGGCGGGGCGTGACGGCCACGTGGAGCCCAGCGACATCGGTGAGGACGCGGCGACCGCGGGCCTGTCGCAGACGAGCAGCGTGAGCGCCGCCAGGGACTGGTCGGGCACGAGGCTCGTCGCCCCGAAGGCCCGCCGCTGAGAATTGCCCTGCCGTACGGCCCGGGGATGCCGTACGGCAGGATGATGGGCGGACACCTGGGGAGGGACTGCTCATGGCGATAGAGGTCGGGCAGCGGGCTCCGGATTTCGCGCTCAAGGACCAGCACGGTGTTCCCGTGCGTCTTTCCGGCCTGCGGGGCAGGACGGTCCTGCTCGTCTTCTATCCCCTGTCCTTCAGCCCCGTCTGCCACGGCGAGCTCGCGGCGATCCGCGACGAGCTGGCCGGCTCCCTGCCTCCGCATGTCCAGTTGCTGGCGGTGTCGGTCGACTCGATGTTCAGCCAGCGTGCCTGGGCCGACCAGGAGGGCTTCTCGTTTCCCCTGTTGTCGGATTTCTGGCCCCACGGTGAGGTCGCCCGGGCGTACGGTGTCCTCGACGAGGACAGGGGACTCGCGCTCCGGGGCACGTTCGTCATCGACGGCGAAGGCGTCGTCCGCTGGAAGGTCGTCAACCCGATCGGTTCCGCACGCGATCTCGATGAGTACCGCAAGGCGCTCGCGGAAATCTGATCGTTTCATTGCCCGTCCCCGGGCACTGACATATCCGATTCCGACTCCGACTCGCCCCATTGGAGGCCACGATGCCCTGCTACAGGTGCGGGGCCCGGCAGACCGACCCCGTCCGCGGCGCCAGCCCCTGGAAGCGCGCGGTGCGCCACGAGGCGCAGGTCCTCGTCTGCCCGGACTGCCAGCGTGTGCACGACCTCGATCTCGACACGTGCGCCTCATGCGGCTCGATCGCGCTGATCTGCCGCCTGGGGGAGATCGAGTGCCGTTCCTGCGGGGAGGTGCGGCTCGCCCGCGACGGTGAGCCGCTCGTCACGGCCGGCCCGCCGGGTCCGGCCCGCATGCCCGGCCTCGCCGCGGAGGTGGAGGCGGCCCTCGACAGGGTGCTGGGCCGATCGTGACGTACGTCGTCGCGCTGGATGTGGGGGGCACCTCCATGAAGGGCGGCCTCGTCACCCGCGGCGGCGAGGTCACCGTCCTCGCCGGGCGCCCCACAGGGCGCGAGAACGGTCCGGACGCGGTGGTGGAGGCCGTGCGCGCCTACGTCGGCGAGATCGCCGGCCTCGGCCGTTCCCGGTACGGCACCGAGCCCGCCGGGGTGGGCCTGGCCGTCCCGGGCATCGTCACCGCGTCCACCGCCGTCTACTCGGCCAACATCGGCTGGCGCGACGTGCCCGCCGAGGCGTTCACGCCTCCCGGCGTCCCGGCGCGGCTCGGCCACGACGTCCGTACGGGCGGCCTGGCCGAGAGCGTCTTCGGCGCGGGGCGCGACGTCGCCGACTTCCTCTTCCTGCCCATCGGCACCGGCATCGCGGGCGCGGTGGTGCTCCGCGGCGAGCCGTACGGCGGTGCGCACGGCTGGGGCGGCGAGATCGGGCACGCGTCCGTCTGGCCGGCGGGGGAGAAGTGCGCCTGCGGGCAGATCGGCTGCCTGGAGACCTACGCCTCCGCCTCGGCCGTCGCCCGGCGCTTCACGGCCCGCTCCGGCCGTACGGCGACGGCGAAGGAGGTCGTCGAGCTCGCGTCCGAGGGAGACCCGGTGGCGGCCGAGGTGTTCGGCGAGGCGATCGAGGCCCTGGCCATCGCCCTCGCGTCGTACGTGCTCGTGCTCGACCCGGCCCTGATCGTGATCGGCGGCGGCCTGGCGGAGGCCGGTCCGGCCCTGTTCGAGCCGCTGCGGGAGCGGCTGGCCGGTCGTCTGGCCTTCAAGGAGCCCCCGCCCCTGCGTCCGGCCGCCCTGGGTCCCCTGGCGGGCATGCTCGGCGCGGCGCTCCTCGGCTGGCAGGCGGCGGGCGAGCAGGACGCGGGCGCCGACTGGTCGCTCGATGTGCTGAGAGGCGGGTCGGTGTCGTAAGGTGTAGTCCGGTCCGGGCGGTTAGCTCAGCGGTAGAGCACTCGCCTTACAAGCGAGGGGTCACTGGTTCGAACCCAGTACCGCCCACCTGGTGAAACGGCGTGTCGCCGATCTTGTTTTCGCGGACCGAGTGACTATCTGAGTGACTATGCCTCGAAGAGGCTGTCCATCTTCTCCGCGCCCTGCATGAGCACCGGGCGGATCTGCTTGCGATAGACGGTCTCGGTGACCACCGTGTTGCGGTGGCCGACGAGGCGGGAGATGTCCTCGATCGGGACGCCGGAGTCCGACAGCAGCGACACGAAGCTGTGCCGCATCTCGCGCGGCGACCAGTCCTTGCCGGGGAGATCGGCGTCATCGAGGATCTTGCGGAAGTCGCGCCGTACGTTGTGCGCGGTGAGCGCCGTTCCGGTCTTGGTGCAGAAGACGAGATCGGACCCAGTGGAGGTCTGCTTGTCGGCCAGCACGTGAAGGGCGTCGACGCAGAGGCGGGGCAGCTTGAGGGATCGGCGAGACTTGACGGTCTTGGTGTCGCCCTTCTGCCGTACGGAGCGCCAGACGTGGATCGCGAACTCCTCGTGGTCCCAGCCGGCCTCGTCAACGGGCAACCACGCCTGCCGCTCTTCGTCGTACGCGACGACATGCGACCAGGTGAGCGCGCGAAGCTCCTCGGTCCGAGCGCCGATCAGCAGCGAGAGCACGATGTACGCCCGCATGCGTGGGCTGGCCTTGGCCGCCTCGTCGAGGATGGCCTGAGCCTGCGCCAGGGTGAGCGCCTTGGAGGGACGACCGGCGCGTCCTTCGGGGATCTCGCAGAGATCGACGACGTTCCGTTTCACTTTGTCGCGGCGCATGGCGCTCTTGACCGCGCGGTTCAGGATGCCGTGGATCAGCTTGAGCGAGCGTGTGCTGAGTTCTCCCTTCTTGCTGGCCAGCCAGGAGTCCACGTCCTCCACGGACAGGTCACGCAGCTTGCGCGCGCCGAGCGCCGGGAGGATGTGGGTCTCCGCGAACGTGGTGTACATCCGGACTGTGCTGGGGGACCGGCCACCCAGGCCGTGAGCGAGCCAGTAGGTGACAGCGTCGCTCACGGTGTAGTTGGTCGGGGCGATGGCCAGCCCGTCTTCATGGTCACGGATGATCTCTTTGAGCTTGGCCTTGGCTTCGGTCTTGGTCTTGCCGCTGGCCTTCTTCACGATGCGCTTCCCCGCAGGGGAGTAGCCCAGGGTCACCGAGGCGATCCAGCGTTGCCGCTGTTCGTCCCAGTGCAGGCCGCCGTCTCCTTTGCTGCGTCGGACGGTCATGATGCCTTCCTTGCCTCCTTTTCGAGCAGACGGATGTAGTCGTCGATGGCCGAGGCCGGGATGAGCCGGGTACGGCCCTGGCGGACGGAGCGGAGTCGCCCCGAGCGGATGAGTTCGTAGATGACGCTGCGGCTGAGACTGAGCAGGCGCATCGCGTCGGGGATGCGGTAGAGCCGCCGATCGGCGGATGGGGGTGGGGTCATCCGCCCTCGCGCTCCGCCCTGATGGCGCGGGCGGTCTGGACACTCTGACGGATGTGCTCGGCCATGATCGCCTCACCAGGCGTGTGGCCGATCCCGGCCAGGCGCCAGTGGCCGAGGACGAGCGTGGTCGCGTCGCCGAGGGCGGGCAGCCCGTGGCGTTCGCGTGCTTCGGCAGCTCGGTGCTGGGCGCGAGCGCCGCGCAGGTCGCCGAGCTTGAGGGAGTAGGCGCGGCTCTTGCTGGAGAAGTGACCCCGGAAGCCGAGCATGTGAGCCCAGGGTCGCAGGCGCAGGGCGGCGAACTCCGGGCGTCCGCCGAGGTCCCAGCAGGTGCGGATCATGCGCCGGGCGTGGTCGGTGACCGGCAGTGCGTCCAGGTGGAGCCCGGCTTTGAGGCCGGTTCCGTGGCAGCGCCCGCAGGTAGCAGTCAGCGTGATCCGCCCACGACCGCCGCAGGCCGGGCACGACACGCGGTGATCGACGGTGCCGGAGGCTTCCGCGCCTTTGGTGGCGTACTTGGCGATGTAGCCGGCCACTGCCCGTTCGCTGACTCCTTCCGCTTTCTCGTCAAGGAGGATGGGCCGGATGTCGAGCTGGTCGCCCCAGGTCAGCTCCCACTGTCCGAGTTCGCTTTCGGGTGAGGAGAGACGGACACGGGCGACCGCAGGTGGGACCGCCCGTACGAGCAGGTCGTGATCGGCCCATGCGGGAGGGGGTTCAAGGGCTCCTGCTGGGCCGTCGAGACGAATGACCGCGTGGAAGTGGACGAGGCCGCGCCGCTGATACTCGGCGACCTTGGCGAACGAGACGCGCACCTCCTTGCCGAAGGCGCGGCGGCTCATTCCCGTCTGTGCGGCCAGTTCTTGCCGCATGGCCAGGGTGAAGCGGTGCCACAACGCGCCCGCGTGTGCCTGCCAGAGGACGGCCCCGATGTAGTCGTAGCAGTCCGGGCAGATGGGCTGTCCGAGCCGGTCATCCCGCGGCTCATGCCGAGCATGGCAGCCGACCGGCCGCCCGTGCTCGCACACCTTGTCACGCCGCCGGGGACGACAGGCACGTCCGTCCCGGTGGAAGTGGACCGGGCCGAAGGACGGCGCGGTCAGGGTGACGAAAGCCCGCGGATGGGAGCTGACCGTCTCCGGAACTCCCTTGCCACCTGACAGACCAGCGCGGATCAGGTGGAAGGTGTCGGCCCGGTAAACCTCCGAGCAGGCCGGGCACACCGAGGCGCGCCGGTTGCCGCAAGCGATGAGCAGGCGACCGCCCGGCTCGTCGGCTGTCGTGTAGCAGTGCAGGACCTCGCCGGTGCCCGCGTCCACGATGGCCGACTCGCCGGCCAGGTGGATGGGGTGGGCACAGCCGCCCGTCGCGGCCACCATCGAGCGCCACCGGTCATAGCCTGGTGCGTTGATGACCCGAACGAGGTCGGTCATCCAATCGTGTTCGTCGTTCGCGCTCATGATCGGTACCTCCCTCCTGCCGTAGGACTACTTGTAGTACATGCTGACGTGCGTTGCTGGTGCTCGTCAACCTGTAGTACAAGTTGTGCTGAGAGAAGTAGGAGGGATCGTATGGAGACCGAGGAGAAGGATCCGCGCTGGCGCGTCATCGCCACCGACCTACGCGCCGCCATCCTCGATGGCCGTTATCCGCCTGGCGGTGCGCTGCCAAGCGAGCCCGAGCTGGTCAGGAAGTACGAGGTCTCCCGCCCCACGGTTCGTAAAGCCATCGACACTCTCGTCTCCGAGGGCCTGGCCTACGTCATGCGCGGACGTGGCTCGTTCGTGCGCCCCATGCCCGAGCGGCGCGCCATCATCATCACGGACCGGAACCGGCCGGACCTGGCCGCGCCCGGCAACCATCCCGACGTGCAGGAGTTCGGCTGGGACCTGGCCATGAAGGACGTCGAGCCGGAGGCCCCGCTGTTCACCGACGAGAAGATCAGCGCGAACCGAGACGTCGCCATCTTGCTCGGCGTCCGGCCTGGACACCCGGTAATCCATCGCCGGAGCATGTGGCACCGCGGCCACACCGCTCGAATCCACGGCGCGTCAGCCCGGTTGGAGATCAACTCCTACACGAACGCCGACATGCTTCCCGAGTGGGACGACCCGAAGAGGTACCACCAGTTCCGCGAGCGCCCCGGCTTCTTCTATCAGTCACTCACGCGTGAGCACGGCCCCGTCCGGTGGATGACTCTGACGACGGCGCGCATCGCATACGAGGATGAACGGGCGCTGCTGGGGCTGGACTACGCCGAGGCCTTGCTGATCATCCGGCGCACAATGGCCCACGCCAACGGCCGTCCGATCGAGGTCACCGAGGTCAAGGCCCCCGCCAACCGCTACGAAATCGGCTATCACATCGAACTCGCCGACGACCCCGACGCAGACCTCACCCCGCAGGAGCTCAGCGACAACGGCATCGACCTCGTGATCTAGAGGTCCGGGGCCGCACGTTGCTCCCTGACGACGCCGCTGACATGATCCGTCGCATGCTTGCGCACACATGGCTGAACACCGCTGATCAGTTCGTGCCAGGTGTTGAGTTGTTTCGTTCGGACCGTGGCTTCGCCGTCTGGGCGTACACCGTGAGTCACAGCCAGCTTTTGCTACGAACACGGACCGCCTACAACGGCGGCGAGCACCAGTCCCGCATCGATATCGTCTTCAAGCCGGTTATGGCAATGAAGCTCAGAGCTGAGTACCACGGTCTGGTGATTCGCTGCGCAACGCAGGGACAGGCTGACCGGATTCACGCGGAACACGGCGGCACCGATCGTGAGGCACGTTGCCTGATGCTGGAGACTGGCGAGGATCAGGACTATGTCGTGACCTACGCGGTTGGCTGGATCGAAGACGAGGGAACCGAACGAGACCCTAGCCCGCTCGCAGGGTTTGCCCGGGCTCTGATCCGAGCCGCATCCTGGGGTAGCGCCCGTCCAAGTCCGGATCTTGCCCTTTCGGGTGGCTCAGAGTTTCTTTACTGGTTCAAGGCGGCCCGCCTGCGGCGGCCCGCTCGCGCGCTGGGCGGCCAGCCGGCCGGGCATGCGGCTCTCCGGCCGGTCCCGGCCGGCGCCGCCCCGCGCCCCCAGCACAGGCGGCGCATGACCGAGATGAAGCGGACCACTACAAGGACAACCGCGACGCCAACTGCCGCGAGCACCCGGAAGGTCCGTAGCCAAGCCGAGGTCCTTTCTTGCCTCCGGCGGGGTCTCCGGCCCCGAGGTGATCAGCCCTCGGAAGCCGGAGTTCGTGGGTGCCTGGGGCCTGATCGCCTCGCCCGCCATCGACCCAGGCGAGCCCAGCGCACCGGCTCCTCCGGCTCAAGGCCGGCCGTGACCGATGGCATCCGATGACCGAGGAACCGCGACCAGGTTGACGTACACGCGAGGCCAGCCTTGCCCCTCCGTCCCCAGCCCGCTGCCGCTCCGCGGTGGGTCGACGGCGAACGAGGAGATCAGGTGGCAGCCTGAGAGATGTCACGCTTTTGACAAGAAGCGTCGATTGGCCAACGTTCGTCTCGGTCCATGAGCACAATGGCCACATGGAGTGGTGGAAACTTGGCCTGGAATACACCAAGGTACTTTTCTCGTGGCCGCTCATCCTATTCCTGATTGTCTTCTTGCTGAGAAAACCGATAGGTGAATTCCTGCTCAAGAGGAACTTCGAGGCCGAAGGCGCTGGAATGCGTGTTCGAGTTGGGAGTGCCGAAGCCGCAGCAGGGGAAGCCCTTGGGTATGCTGCACAAATATCAAAAGCCGACGTCGGGGATTCTACTTACGCCGAGACAGATGGTAGCCCGCGCAGAGAAGCCGAGCGGCGTAGGGCAATGGAGCAAGTACTTGCCGAGGGGGCACGGCTAGGATGGGAGTGGGCCCAGTCGGGCCAGGATAAGCCACCGGCCGTGGTAGTGCACTGGAATGCGGACGGCACTCCTCGTGTCCTTGCTCTACCGCGCTCAACTGTCCTGGATGAAGAAGTGCGCGCATCCAGGGCGTCCAACACGTATTTCCACATGCTCATGGCGAATCTTCAGGTCGCTTATCCGGGGCTCGCCGTCATTGCCGAAAATATAGATCACGAAGGACCGGAGGGGATGATACGTATTGGCGAATTCGCCGCAGATCTGCTTGTCGAGTATCACGAGTTGCCAAGCAAGAAGCTCTCCGTAGACCAGGTAAAGCGTGCTCATAGTGTATGTGTTGGGCGCATTTTACCCACGTTACTAGTGACCAATTTAGAGGTTCCAAATGAAACTTTCAAGGTTTTGCAGCGGCTTAATGCGACGGCTCGCTCGAGGCTCTATGTCACGTCATGGAGAGATCCATCGCAGAACGAGGAGCTTAAGCAAGTCGTTGAGCTGATGATCTCGGACACCTTTCGGAATCCACTGCGGAACGAAGGCTGACGGGGGACGTTAGCCATCGAGAAATACTGTCGGTTATCGTCCACTAACCTGATCGGGTGTCTCAATAATCTGCTGATAGAGCTATCGTTGATTAGTGCGCATGCAATCGGAGTTAACGCGCTTCGCCGCATAGCAAGGCGGCCCATATGTCGCGGGCCTGCAAGAGTGGCCAGCGGTAGGTTTCCTTGATCTCATGTTCAGGCTCGCACTGAAGTGTGCTGCGGATGAAGGCTTGGCCGCCAGTCTGGCATAGCTCGTAGATTGTCGCCCGGCAGTCGCAAGTCCAAGCCAGAACACGGGCACGGCCGCACCTGTAGAACGGGTCATGCCAAGCCAACTTGATGTGCCCTCGCTGAGCCAAGGGCACATGCGGAGCCAGACACTCGTCGGAATCGATCATGGTGTGCTGTTCGTCAGCAGGGCGGACAGCGGATGATGCTGGCGGAGATCCTTGTAGCGGACGGCGATTCGGCGAGCGGTGGTTACCGGGTCGTCGACTGGACCGAACGCGTAGACCCACCGCTGCGTGCGGGCGGACTTACGTCCCGACCACCAGCGGTAGCACCGGCCATCCGTCCAGACAACCAGTTCGACCCACACAGAAACCAGGGCGAGCCCATATCCCTCGTGGACATCAGTCCGTATGCCGAGAGCCGCCAATTCATCGCTCAGTCGCTCAGCGGCTAGCGATGGCGTTGTGGGCGTTTTCCTTCTCGTGTCAATGGGATGGAATCCCGTCGTAGCCGGATGCATGCTGCAACGCTATGAGCGGCCACAATAGCCTGGAAGTGCGATTTCGTGTCACTTCCCGATGCCCGCAAATGGAAGTGCCACGAGCGGTGTCGCCAGTCAGTAATCAAGCCGCACAAAGTCCGCGAAGTCGCGCATTTCGCTGGTGAGCGTGCGGCGCCTGCCGATAATTCCCTTGAGGATGTCTCGGGCGTATCGCTGGTTGGTCAACCACTCCGGGGCGTCACGTCGAACGCCTTGCAAGATGTCGAAGGCCTCGCTGTGCCGGTGCATCCGGCGGTGTGCCTCGGCCACGTCGAGGAGATGACGGTTCCGATTGTTGGATGTGGGCCGCAGGTCCGTAACCGGAATCGTCTGCGAGAGCTGGAGGACCTTGTCTGGCCGGTCCTCGATCATGGAGTTCTCCACGCGCTTCATCGCGACGGTGATCGGGCCGAAGGTGCGCAAGAAGTCTTCATCCGGCGTCAAGTCGCGTCCCATGGCGACGGCCGCGGTTCGGGCAAGACGGATCGTGTCGTCCGCCTCGCCGGGCCGGTTGTCGCGGATGGCGGCTGCCGAGGAGCGAAGCAGTAGCCAGCCCCAGGCGGATAGCTGATGCGGTGTCGCACGAGAGATACGCGGCTCAACGTCGTCGGCCCACTGCGTCGCCATCTGGCGAGCTTCGTTGAGTCGCCCCTGGCGTAGGAGCAGCCAGCAATGCGTGCTGACCGTCGCCGCTGCGTCCAGGGGATCGTTCATGTCGTCCATGGCCCGCGACAGCGCGAACTCGGCCTCGTCGAACTGGCGGGTCTGGGTCATCAGCCAGCCGACAAGGTGCAGCAGCCTGCCTCGTACGTGGCGCGCCGACAGGTCCGCGTCCACCAGTGCATCGGCGTCCCGAAGCATCACCGGCAGCATGGCCGCGATCTGCGAATAGCGGTCCTGCTTCCACAGCGGCATCGACGCTTCCAGAGCGGAGCCCAGTCCTTCTCGGGTCGGCGCCTCTAAGGACGGACCTTCGAGGCCGTAAAGCGCCCGCCGTACCGGCCCCCACAGGTCGAGAGTCTGCTCGTCGGCTGGCTCCGCGTCGTGTCGGATCATCAGCGAGGTTGTCGGCACCTTGAGGGCCACCGCTATTTTGCGCAGCGTTTCCAGCCGCACATCCCTCCGGGCGTCCTGCTCAAGCTTGCGGATGAGCGAGGCGGACACGCCGGCGAGCTCGGCGAGGCCCTGCTGAGTCAGGCCCCGGCGCTTCCGGACGCTGCGGATACGTTCGCCTATCGCGGCCACGAAGTCCATGTTATGAGATGCCTGCCGTTGCGCGGCTGTTGCCGGCGAGCATGTTGCTGTAATGCCAGCTCGTCCGATGAAGTGCACCAAGCAGCTCAGACGGCTCCACCGTCCTTGGCGCTTTCCAAGTTGCTTGAGATCGCGGCAAGAACTTCCGATTCTACGTACGCGATGCCGCCCTCTGCAATCTGCCCCTGTGTAGAACGCATTGAATTCAGGGCGTCCCGTATCTTCCTTCGAAGGACGCGAGGAGGTAGATTTGCATTTTCCTTTCTGATTCGCTCCACAGTCTGAAGAATCTGAGGCGAAACCCCCTCGAGAAACGATATGTCGTTAACCAGTGGGAGTTGCTTTGAGCTCTCCTTCGACAGCTGTCTGCGTAGTGGTCCGATCTCGAGATAGCGCAGTAGGAAATCCGGACTCATTACTGGCGGAGAGGGAATGGTGCCGAGTATCTGGCCCTGCAGCATCTTATGAATCCTATAGGCTACTCCATCCAAAGTTAGCCACCAAGAGTTGTAGCCCCATGAGCTCCGATTTTCTGCCCTCCTGAGTTGCACTATACCCAGATAGCACTCCACATCATGGGCAACTAAACGCCGTACTGACTCCGGGTTGAAGGTGCGCGCGCTCCTAGACTTTGTCTTAGCTTCGGCCCAAATCTCTTGTACTGCTCCACGCAGAGTGACGTCCGCGCTCTCCGCATCCGAGCGAAGGTCGTGAAGTCGGATGCCGTGGACTTCTTCGAGATATTCTCGCACGTCATCTTCGGGCTGCGCGTCTCCCCGGAAATTCTCTATCCAGCCCGCAAGCGTATCAACCGTGCTGCCAGAGAGAGCGTGGGCTACAGCCAGGAAGGGTACTTCTCCGTCCCATGTTCTGCCCTGCGATATGGTCCGTGCGTAGGCCATTGAACGCCGCATATGCATGGATAGTTCTTCGATGATGCCGCTCGTCACTCTTAGAGCTAGCCCTGCTTCTCTAGTCGCTCGCAACAGTTCTGTGTAGTGCCTGAGCTCCGGGTCGACTAGTTCTTCAGCTATTACCGGAAGCAGCATATTAGAGTCTATCCAGATGCGCCCATGACTGAAAAGCTTAACTACGGTCTTTTGAACATCTGGGGTTGCCCGCAAGAGCGAGAAGAGCGTGTAAGAGTCTACCCATCGCTGCAGATAACGATGTGCCGCATCACCCGGAGAGACAAGCGCAGACCTCACGGCCTCGATGATGGCGGACCTATGGTTGGCAATTATTTCGCGAGGGGAGGCTGTCGTGAATTCTTGCGAGAGCAGTGACTCGACTTGCGTTGTTGTGACGTCGGTTATCTGCCCCCCGGTGAGTGCGCTAGCAAATGCCTCTCCCTTCTCAAGTAGAAGGCGGTCGATCAAGGAAGCCATAAGATCGCAAACTACCTGCGCTTTTGCTGAATCCATCTCCGTGATCTCGGGAGCGATAGATGTGAGCTCAGCCAAAAGCTCTGCATGGTATGCGCTTTTGTCCAACTCTAGGTTGGATAGCCGATCCTTGATGCGTGACGTCTCTTCATAAGACAAGCAGAACTCATCTGCCTGCTTGTGGTGCTTGATCACGGACTTGCTCAGCCTTGAGAGAGAGCTATCCACGTATCGTTCGAGGTCCGACTGTGTCGGGATCATCTGTCTGATCGCCGCGTGCACTTCTGCGCGGTGCATCCGATGAGAACTGTCGGTGTTGCGTAGTGCGGCGCGAACAAGGGAGTCATAGCAGATCTTGGTAAGACCTTTGTCGCGGCTCTCATCGGCATACTGAATCGCGAGAAAGACGGCTGCCGTCCGTTCTTCCTCGGTCGACATGCTGGGGGCTTGACTGCTGATAACTTCGTGGCTTGCTAGAAGTGGATCTACCTTTAGGCGTGCGAGTTCTTCGGCGGCCTCCTCGCGCTGAGGATGCGTGTTGAGCCGGTCAAGGAACCAGTGCCTATCCCAGATATCCAGAGACAGCGCGTAATCTCGGCGGAGCTCTCGACGGAGGTCGTCCGCGCGAATACCAATCTCTTCGGATGTAACGTATATAAGTTGTATAGCGCTAGGGGTGGTACTCTTGATTCGCTTCGCGGTTCTCCTTATTTTGTCGGCCGCATACTTAGTCACTGAATACTGGAGAACGACCCTTTCGTCGTCGAGGGGTATGTACAGTACTGCGTCCTTTCCTCCGTCCCCAGAGGTTGCGGCGACTGTTCGCAGTGTCCCTAGCTCCACTGCTGCGAAGGCGGATGCAAGTCGCTCAAACAGCACGCCATCATTCGCTTCAAGCCGTTCCAGAGCTAGAGCAAAACGCTCGCGTTTCACGTTGACCTGTCTTATCGTGGGATGCTCCTGTATGTACAGGTCAATATGGCATCTATGGGCAGCCTGGGCAAGAAGCTCTGCCGGTGATGACTCACAATCTTGAACCCCTAAAGACGACGTTGAGCCAGATCCGCTGGACGAATAGTCGGAAACCGTAGGCTGTCGGGCAAATCGGGCATCTGTTTGACTTGGAGGATATTCCCAGCTGACCTGGTACTTGTCGGTCTTGTTCAACTGCGGCTTGACTCGTGTCCGCGCCTGTTCGGCTGGGCCTTGGTCAGTCAGGTGTTGCTGAGTGACTATCTGGGTGACAATCGCCATGGACGAGCCCGGACGGCGGTGGACGACGACGGACCGTACGCCCAGGTCAGGGCGGGTTCCGATGCTGGTCCCGCCCTTTCCTGGGTTGACTTACAAGCGAGGGGTCACTGGTTCGAACCCAGTACCGCCCACCAGCGAAAAGAGCCCCGTCTCCCATCAGGGAAAACGGGGCTCGTGCCATTGACGTGCCATCAGCGAACGCAACCGATCTTGTTCAGTGAGCACTCGCCTTGGTCGGTAGGACCTGTGTGATCTTGCCGTTCATGACGTCGGCGATCTTGTGGTCTGTCTCCGCCGTACGGTGCTGGTAGATCATCGCGGCGCGCACGCTGTCATGTCCCATGCGTGCCATCAGGTCGCGGAGGGAAGCGCCGGCACTGGCCGCGATCGTGTTTCCGGTGTGGCGGAGATCGTGAAAGTGGAGCCCAGTGACGCCGAGCTTGCGTGTTGTCTCGCTCCACTTGGCGGCCCGTCGGAAGTTGCTCCGCCTCAGGATGCCGCCGTTCGCCCCGGTGAAGACGAGCGCGGTCGGTTCGGACTCGGTGAACTGGTCAAGGCGGCGGCGCACCGCGCCGCCGCACCCCCGCGCCGTCCTCCCCGCGCTGCGCGTGCGGCCCGGGGGCCGTTCTCGCGCGGGGGACGCGCGGACCGCCGCGCACCCGCCGCGCCGTAACAAGGCACTGCGCCGACCGCCGGCACGCCACCGCCGGATTTACCACTCAGCCGCTCCGACGTGATCTGATAGTCGGGATCTTGGAGGGGCTGACCATCATGACCAGATCGAGTAGACACATTCTCGCTGCCCCCGCAGCTCTGTTGACCCTGATGGTCATCGCAGCATCCGCACCTCACGTGTCCTGGGTGTCGAGCGCGGAATACGAAGCCGTATGCCACCCCTACGCGCGCAACGAAGAATGGGACCTTAAACGCAGCGGAGAGTGGAACCGGCCATTGGACATCCACAGGCTTCCACCGACCAAGCTGCGAAACATCGTTCTCTGCAGGACGATCCCTTAACCCGTGGCAGTTCATTGCGCCTCCGGCGTGGGCCTCAGCTCCGAGATGATCGCGACGAGCACGAGCGCCGGGTCCGTAGTGGCTGAGGTGGGCCTGATCGTCCCGCCTGCCGCGACCCAGGCAGAGCCCAGCAGCCCGACTCCTCCAGCTCAAGCCCGTCCCTTACCGTTGGCGTCTGGTGATCGATGAAGGGTGGCCGGTTGAGATACACGCGAGGACGGGCTTGTCAGGCGACCTTGACGGAATGAGAGCCGACGCTGATCGTCACCTGAAGGTGTCCTCCCAGGGCGTTCGCGTAGGCGCGAAGGGTTTCTATTTCCATAACCTCAGGATCGCCGTTCTCGATTTGTGAGACACGGGATTGCGAAATGCCCAGGGCGGCGGCAATATCGGCCTGAGTCTTCCCTAGTGCCTTACGCAGTTCCTTCAGATGATGTCCGGCCACGTACGCATCCAGCTCAGCATCGGCTGCGACCTGCCGGGCAGGATCGGCCAACTCCGGATGACGGCGGTGCGCCTCCGCCTTGACTTCGCGCCAGCTACGAGCAGGGCTCATCTCGATCTTCCTTCGCCTTGTCTGCGCGGTATTGGGCGTAGCGTTGCTTGGCCAGAGGGATTGCCTCGTGGTACCAGCGCGACCATCGTCCCGCCTTGTCTCCGGCTACCAGAAGGATGGCTTCCCTCTCCGGGTCGAAAACGAACACGATCCGGATCTCTGAGCGGCCTCGGGAGCCGGGGCGCAACTCCTTCAAATTGTTCAGGTCGTCGTCCTCCAAGGTGTCCACGAGTGGGCGGCCCAAAGCCGGACCGACCTCAGCCAGCCGGTCGATGGCCCGTTCGACCAAGGTCGCGGTGTGAGGGTCGGTCTCGCAGAGCTTGAGGAACCAGTCCTCGACCGGTTCGAGCAGTACGACGTTCCAGGCCACGTCTTGAATATAACCCCTGACTTCTACTTCTGTCAGGCTACTGCACGGGTCCCTGCACTGCAGACCAGGGCTGGCAAGTGGGGCTTGCCGAGAGCCTCGTGCGCCTCTCAGTACGGGCTACGCCGACAGTGACTGAGTGACTATCTGGGTGACAATCGCCGTGGACGAGCCTGGACG
>NZ_JBDJAW010000071.1 GCF_039649665.1 Microbispora sp. ZYX-F-249
GCGGCCAGAATCGCTTCGTGCTCGGCCATGGCCAAGTGCGTGACCTGGGTGTCGTGGAGAAGCCGGAACAGGTGCACGTGCGTGTGCAGGCGAGCGAGCGCTTCGCGGATGACCTGGTTCTCCGCGCTCAGGGCGACGAGATCGTGAAAAGCGGCGTCGCGTAGCCCGAAGGCGCCATAGGCCATGATCCCGTTGCCCCCCTCCAGCTCCGCCATCTCCTCCAGCATTCGTCGCAGACCGGCCACCTGCTCCGCGGATGCGCGTTCGGCGGACCTGCGCGCCGCTGCCGGCTCGAGGAGCAGGCGGAGCTCAAGCATGTCCTCGAATCGCTGACGGGTGATCTGGGGGGGAATGCGATAGCCGGCATGGGGAACACGCACGACCAGGCCCTCGGCCTCCATGCGGTTCAGAGCGTCTCGGATCGGCGTCTGCGAAACCCCCAGCTCGCGCGCCAAGACGTCGATCGTGACGCGGGAGCCAGGCTCGATCCGTAGCGACATCAGCTGTCCGAGCAGCGTGTCGTACACCTCGTCGGCAAGCCGGCCGCGGGATCTTCTCGGCGGCGTACCGCCCGTCATGACCCCACGGCGCCGCGTGATCATCACTTCGTCGTCCATCGTGACGTGAGGTCCTTTCTTAGGTTTTCAGAAACCTGTTGACTTCGGTCGCAACGCTGCGGGATGTTGACGCCCCCATTCGGATCGTATAGGAAAGGTGGCGGATGCCAGCCATCCTTAACCCATCACGGAACCCCCCGCCATCGCTCCGCTTCGATCGGTTGGAGCTCCTATGAGCATGCTCGACGTCCTACTCAATTCGCCATCGGGCCGATAAGGACCGAAGGACTTCTCGACTGCTTGAAGCCCCCATCGCGTCGCGGCGTACTCGTGACGCCGGTCTGCGGGTCAGCCCCTGCGACAGCCGGCAACACGCCTGAAACAACCCCCCAGCAACTGCTCGGCGAAGCACGCAGCAAGGCTCCAGAGGTCCCCACCCAGAAAGCAGGCAAGAAGATGCCAAAGCGAATAGGACGACTGTCCGTTCCCGGTCGGAAGATGCGGCTGGCGACGGCGGCCATGTTGGTGGCCACGACCATGGCGGCGTGCGGCCAGGACGACGGCGCGCAGTCGAGCGCCCCCAAGGCGCCGGCGACCATCCCGGAGCTCACCAAGGACCCGCTGACCCTCAAGTTCATCTGGTTCGACTGGCCCCCCGCCCACGCGCTGGAAGACTTCGCGAACGCGGAGTACGCCAAGGAGCGGCCGAACGTGACCGTCAAGGTGAACACCGTGCCGAACGCGAACTGGCACGACGCGATGTTCACCCAGTTCGCAGCGCACAAGACCGACTTCGACATCGCGGTCCTGGACTCGCAACACATCGGCGAGGCCGTGACGAACGGCAACATCCTCGACATCACCGACTTCGTCAAGAAGAACATCGACGTCAAGGCCTACAACCCGTACCTCCTGGCGGCCTACGGCCAGTACCCCCAGGCGGAGACCGGCAAGCGCGACGAGAACGCCAGCCTGTACGGACTGCCGCTGCTCGGCGACACCTGGACGATGATCTACCGCAAGGACCTGATCGGCGACAAGCCGCCGCAGACCTGGGACGAGATGATCTCGGTCGCCGAGAAGTGCCAGACGGACAACCCCGGCGTCAGCGGGCTGGCTTTCCACCAGGCCAACGGTTCCGACGCCGCGGCCGTCACCTACAACACGGTCAACGGCGTCTACGGCGGCAACCTCTGGGACGCCAAGACGCGCAAGATCGACGGCGTCCTCAACGACGCCGCGGGCCAGGAGGCGATGGACGTCCTGGTCAACAAGATGAAGCCGCTGACCGCCAAGGGTTCCGGCAACTGGTTCATCGACGAGGTGAACGCGGCGGTCGCCCAGGGCAAGGCATGCATCGCGTTCAACTGGATCGCCGCGAGCGGCGGCCTGCTCGACCCGAAGCAGTCGACGCTCGGCACCACGCGCGAGCAGATTCTCGACAAGCTGGGATTCGCCCCCCTGCCGAGCCAGAAGACGAACCTGGTGCCTCTCGGCGGTATGGGGATGCACGTGTCGGCCTACTCCTCCGAGGCGAACCAGGCGGAGGCTCTGAACTTCATGAAGTGGTTCGAACAGGCTGACATCCAGAAGAAGTGGGCCGCGGCCGGTGGCGTGCCGGCACGTACGGACGCCCTGGAGTCGCCCGAGTTCCTCAATGCCGGGCCGTTCAACAAGGTGTACGCCGACTCGGTTCCGCGGATGCGGGACATGTGGAACGTGCCCGAGTACGCGCGCCTCGTCGACATCGAGAACACCAACGTGAACGCGGCTCTCAACGGCGCGAAGAACCCGAAGGACGCGCTCGACGACATCGCCAAGCAGCAGCAGGGCGTGCTCGACTCCGGCAACCGCAAGGGCGGCGGCGGACTGTGAGTTCCCCTCTGACGACCGACCACCCCGGGCAGGTGGCGTCCGCGACGCCGCCTGCACCGGGGCGGTCCCGCCGCTTGAGCGACCGCACGCTCGCCGTGGCCTTCATCTCCCCGGCGCTGCTGCTGTTGCTCGCGATGTCGGTTTTCCCGTTGCTGTGGGCGTTGTACCTGTCGTTCACCGACTACTCGGCCACCCGCGGGGGGCCGGCCCATTTCGTCTGGTTCGAGAACTACACCGCCATCCTGGCGTCGGCGCAGGTCCACCTGAGGGCCCTGACGACGTTGATCTACGTGGTCGGCGCGGTCACCCTGCAGACCGTGCTCGGTTTCGCCATCGCCTACCTGATCTCACGGCGCACGCGCGGGCGAGGAGTGCTGACCACTCTGTTCCTGGTTCCGATGATGCTGTCGCCGGTCGTCGTCGGATTGTTCTGGCGGTTCATGCTCGACGCGCAGTTCGGCGTGATCAACAGCATGCTCGGCTCGCTCGGCCTGGGGCAGGTGGAGTGGCTCACCCGGCAGCGAACGGCCCTGATCTCCCTGATCGTGGTCGACACCTGGCAATGGACGCCGTTCATCATGCTCATCGCACTCGCGGGCCTCACCGCGGTTCCCAAGTACTTGTACGAGGCCGCCTCGATCGATCGCGCGTCCGAGTGGTTCAAGTTCCGCACCATCACGCTTCCGCTGGTGTGGCCGCTGCTCCTCATCGCCGTGTTGTTCAGGGCCATCGAGGCCTTCCGGCTGTTCGACCTCGTCTACATCCTGACCAACGGAGGCCCGGGGGTCTCCACCGAGACGTTGTCGTTCCACGTCTACAAGGTCGGCTTCCTGGGCTTCAACACCGGAACCGCCTCGGCGTACGGGATCCTCATGGTCCTCATCGTCATCGTCCTGACGCAGCTCTACCTGCGCTACTTGAACAAGCTCAAGGAGGACTGATGGCCGTCTCCGTCGACGAGGCCGTGTCCACAGGTCCTGGCCGGGATCACACGCCCCCCGCGCGTCGCTTCGGCGGCCGGGGCCGCGCCGTGCTGGAGGCCGCCCTGCTGGCCGTGCTGGCCGTCGTGATGCTCTTCCCGGCGCTGTGGATGATCGAGACGTCCATCAAGGAGAACCGGGACGTCTACGCCATCCCGGCCAAGTTCTTCGACTTCACGGTCACTTTGGACCATTTCAAGGACGTGTTCGTCGCCTCCGGCGGCCGCTCGGCCTTGTCCGTCTCATTCCTCAACTCCGTCGTGGTCGCCGGGGTCTCCACGGCGCTGGCCACCGTGCTGGGGGTCCCGGCCGCCTGGGCCTACTCACGCTTCGCCGTGAAGGCCAAGAAGGACCAGCTGTTCTTCATCCTGTCCACCCGCTTCATGCCGCCCGTGGTGGTCGTGATCCCGATCTTCCTCATGTACCGCCAAGTCGGGCTCATCGACAGCAAGCTCGGTTTGATCCTCATCTACGCCGCGTTCAACGTCCCGTTCACGATCTGGATGATGAAGGGGTTCGTGGACGAGGTGCCCGCGGAGTATGAGGATGCCGCCATGCTCGACGGCTACACCCGCTTGCAGGCGTTCTGGAAATTCACCCTTCCCCTGCTCCTGCCCGGCATCGCCGCGACCGCGGTCTTCGCACTCATCTTCTCGTGGAACGAGTTCGTGTTCGCCATCTTCCTTACCTCCAGCGACAGCGTGCGGACGGCCCCACCCGCCATCGCCGGCCTCATCGGTGGAACCACTGTGGACTGGGGTCTCGTGGCCGCCGCCTCCGTAGTGTTCGCCCTACCGGTGCTCGTCTTCGCCTACCTGGTGCGCAAGCACCTCGTCGCCGGTGTGACGCTCGGGGCGGTGCGACGCTGATGGCCGGCATCGAGGTGACCGCCCTGCACAAGCGCTACCCGGACGGGACGGTCGCGGTCGAACACGTGGACCTGTCCATCGGCGACGGCGAGCTGTTCGTGATGCTCGGCCCTTCGGGTTGCGGCAAGACGACCACGCTGCGGGCCATAGCCGGCCTGGAGAGGCAGACGACGGGCGACATCCGCATCGGCGACACGCTGGTCAACGACCTGCCGCCCGCCGAGCGCGACATCGCCATGGTGTTCCAGTTCTACGCTCTCTACCCGCATCTGAAAACGCGCGACAACCTGGCGTTCCCATTGCGGGCCGAGGGACTGCCCAAGGCGGAGGTGCGCGAGCGGGTCGACGAGGCCGCCCGGCTGATGCGGCTCACTCCGCTCCTGGACCGGCGACCGCACCGGCTGTCCGGCGGGGAGCAGCAGCGCGTCGCGCTTGCCCGCGCCCTGGTGCGACGACCGCGCGCATTCCTCATGGACGAACCTCTCACCAATCTGGACGCGGAGCTGAGGGAGGACATGCGCACGGAGATCAAGCACCTGCAGGGGGAGCTGGGGGCGACGATGGTCTACGTCACCCACGACCAGGTCGAGGCGATGTCGCTCGGTCACAGAATCGCCATCCTCAACAAGGGCCGCGTCGAGCAGATCGGCACGCCGCTGGAGGTCTACGACCGTCCCGCGAGTCTCTTCTGCGCCGCGTTCATCGGCTCCCCGCCGATGAACCTCATCGAGGTGGAGGTGGCCGACGGGAAGCTGCGCAGTAAGGGCGGACTGGTCCTCACGCCACCGCCAGGCCTGCCGCGCGACCGTTTCCTGGTCGCAGGCGTCCGGCCGGAGGCGCTGGAAGTCACTGAACCGGGGGCGGAAGGTTCGGTCCCGGCCCGGGTGGTCTCGGCGGAGTGGCTGGGCGACGAGATCATCTACGTGGTTGACCACGGTGGCCAGCGCGACGTACGGGTTCGGATGCCACCGACTGTCCGTTTCGCCGCTGACGCACCGGTCGGGCTGCGGCACACCGGCGGGCCCCCGCCGGTCTACGACGTGAGCACGGAAGAGCTGGTGGCCTGATGGGAACCGTGGCAGTGCACGGGCTGTGCAAGTCCTTCGGTAAGGTCCAGGCCCTGGACGGGGTGACGCTGGACGTGCCGGACGGCTCGTTCTTCGTCGTGCTCGGACCCTCCGGCGCGGGCAAGACGACGACCCTGCGAGCGATCGCCGGCCTCGAGAAGCTTGACGCCGGGTCGGTGCATCTGGACGGGAGAGACGCGACCGGTGACGCCCCGGCCGCACGCGACCTGGCCATGGTCTTCCAGAGCTACGCCCTCTACCCGCGACTCACGGCGTACGAGAACATCGCGTCGCCGCTGCGGGCACGCCGTTGCTCTTCGAGCGAGATCGCCGCTGCCGTCGAGCGGATGTCGAGCCTGCTGCACATCGAACGTCTGCTGCAGCGTCGTCCGGCGCAGATGTCGGGCGGTGAGATGCAGCGTGTCGCCCTGGCTCGGGCGCTGGTCCGCCGCCCGCGCGCGTTTCTCATGGACGAGCCGCTGACGAACCTCGACCTCAAGCTCCGCGTCGAGATGCGCACCGAGCTCACCCGCATCCACCGCAGCCTCGGAGCAACCTTCGTCTACGTGACCAACGATCAGGTCGAGGCCCTGTCCATGGCCGACCAGATCGCGGTCCTCAAGGACGGGAAGGTGCAACAGGTCGGAACACCGGCCGAGGTGTACGAGCGTCCGGCCAACCAGTGGGTCGCGGGATTCGTCGGGAGCCCGCAGATCAGCCTGCTCGCCTGCCACGCCGAGGGAGATCGGCTGGTCGGGGCGGAAGGCTGGACGCTGCCGCGGCCCCGCTGGACCACGGCTGAGGACGGTCGTCCGCTGGTGCTGGGCCTGCGCGCGGAGGACCTGTCCGTCGAGCAGCGTGGGGACGCGTCGTTGCCGGGTGAGCTCTACGGCCTTGAGCCGCTCGGTGACCGGACGGTGGTCGACGTCCAAGTGGGGACGGAGATCCTCAAGGTCAAGGCGCGGCCCACCTTCACCGGTACGCCGGGCGAGCGGCTGCATGTGACGGTCGACCTGGACCGTGCGCACCTGTTCGACGCGGGCACCGGGCTGGCGCTGTCCGAGGCCGGGAGGTAACCGCCCGGGAGGTAACAGCACGGGAGGTAACAGCACAGGGCGGCGACGTCACCACGTGCCCGTACGTGGCGATCGAGCCTCGGCGGACCGTCACCGTGAGCACGGCCCGACGACGCCGGAGCAGCCATGGCCCGAGAAGGCGATCGGTGGCGCGGGCGCCGCCCTGCGGCCGGGGCCGGGGCCACGTTCGACCCCCTCGGCAACTGCGATCCCCAGACGAGGCCGTGTGACCCGTTCGTCGACGCGTGTGCGCGATCGCCGAGGTCGCGCTGGACATCACCAAGAACATCACAGGAGGCGACGCGATGAGTGACCCGATGAACGTCCTGGCCCCCGAGCACCGGCGGCTCCGGATCGGCGACGCCTGGCGCGACGCCGCCGGCGGAGCCACGTTTGCCGTCGAGGACCCGGCCACCGGCAAGACCATCGCCGAGGTGGCGGACGCCGGCGTCGTCGACGGGCTCGCCGCTTTGGACGCGGCGAGCAAGGCGATGGCGGAGTGGGCGGCGGCCCCGCCGCGAAAACGGTCAGAGTTGTTGACCGCGACGTACCGCGCACTGACCGAGCGATCCGAGGAGGTCGCCCGGCTGATAACGCTCGAGATGGGCAAACCCCTCGCCGAGGCTCGGGCAGAGGTGGCCTACGGCGCCGAGTTCTTCCGTTGGTTCGCCGAGGAGGCGGTGCGCGTCGAGGGGCGCTACAACACCGCTCCCAATGGTGGATATCGCATCCTCACCGTGCCGAAGCCGGTCGGACCGTGCGTCTTCGTGACGCCCTGGAACTTCCCGTTGGCCATGGGTGCCCGCAAGATCGCTCCTGCGCTGGCGGCGGGCTGCACGACGATCACCAAGCCGGCCGCCCAGACGCCGCTCACCATGCTGTTCCTGGCCCGCATCATGGAGGAGGTCGGCGTTCCCCCGGGCGTCGTCAACGTCGTGACGACCAAGCGTTCCGGCGAGGTGGTCTCAGCGCTGCTGGCCGACCGCCGGACCCGCAAGCTCTCGTTCACCGGGTCGACCGAGGTCGGGCGCGTGCTGCTACGACAGGCGGCGGACAACGTGCTGCGCACCTCCATGGAACTGGGCGGCAACGCGGCCTTGATCGTGTGTGCCGACGCGGACCTGGACGTCGCGGTCGACGGTGCGATGGTGGCCAAGATGCGCAACATCGGGGAGTCCTGCATCGCGGCCAACCGGATCTACGTCGAGGAGCCGGTGCGCGAGGAGTTCACGGCGCGCTTCGCCAAGCGGATGGCCGCGCTCTCGGTGGGCCATGGTCTCGACGACGGCGTGGACGTCGGGGCGTTGATCGACGAGGCCTCGGTCAGCAAGATCGACGAGCTCGTCGCCGACGCGGTCGGTCGCGGCGCCCGTGTCTTGGTGGGCGGCGAGCGTCCGGATGGGCCCGGCCATTTCTACCCGCCTACGGTCCTCGTCGACGTGCCCGGAGACGCGCGGATCCTGGAGGAGGAGATCTTCGGGCCGGTGGCGCCGATCATCTCGTTCACGTCCGACGACGAGGTGATCGCGAAGGCCAACGACACCGAGCACGGCCTGGTCGGATACGTCTTCACCCGTGACCTCCAGCGGGCGCTCCGGTTCACCGAAGGGCTGGAGACGGGGATGGTCGGCATCAACCGTGGTCTGATCTCGGACCCGTCGGCTCCGTTCGGAGGCGTGAAGCAGTCCGGGATCGGCAAGGAGGGGTCGCACGAGGGCATCCTCGAGTACCTCGACGTCACCTACGCGGCGATCGACCTACCGTGACCGGCCTGCTGCTCCGGGTGCCCGCCGAGGATCACCGCGCCCTGCGCACACATGACCTGACCGCCCTCCACCCGGGGGGCGGAACCCGGACCATGGTCGCGACCTCGACTCGTACCGCCCTTGACGACGATGTCCGCGGGACCCTCGACCCGGCTGACCCGCCCGCCAAGGGCGACGTCTTCATCGCGATGGACCCGAGAACGCCCGGGCACGACCGAGTCCGGGAGCCCGGCGCGCGCCTGCGCCACCCGGCGGCCAACCTTGCCGACGCCGTCCCGGTCTCGCAGGTGACCTGGACGTCCGCCCAGCAAATCACCGCCGACGTTCCAGAGAGGCACTGACATGCTTGAGACCGTCCGCGGACCACGCCAGCTGATAGTGGGCGAAGGGGTCGCGCAGAACATCCCACGAGTGGTGGCCGAGTGTGGCTCGCGAGTCCTCGTCGTGACCGACCGGGTTCTTCTGGGGCAACCGGGCGTGGCCGAGATCGTGGCCGCCGTGCGGGAGAAGGTCGCAGTCGTCGGGGTGTTCGCCGACGCGACTCCGGACGTGCCACTCGCCGATGTCGCCCTGGCCGTCTCGGCCGCCGCAGAGGTGGACGCCGACGTACTCCTTGCCATCGGGGGTGGCACGGTGATCGACCTCGCCAAAATCGTCGGCGTCATCCGGCGCCACGGCGGGACGCCGCGCGACTATTACGGCGAGTCGAAGGTGCCGGGGCCGACGATGCCTCTCGTCGCGGTCCCGACGACGTCGGGCACCGGCTCCGAGCTCACGCCCGTCTCGGTGTTGACCGACCCGGACCGCGAGCTGAAGGTGGGGGTCTCCAGCGTCCACATCGTGCCCGACTTCGCCATCGTCGACCCCGAGCTCACCTACACCTGCCCTGCGAGCGTCACTGCCCACTCCGGCATCGACGCGTTCTGTCACGCGGTGGAGAGCTACACGGCGCGACCCCGGGCCCACGGACCGCGCGACCCGGTGGAGCAGGTCTTCCTCGGCCGCAACTCGATCACCGATCACTACGCGCTCCTGGCCGCGGAGCGGATCGCCCGCAGCTTGCCCCGTGCCGTCAGGGACGGAGGCGACAAGGACGCGCGCGCGGACATGTCCTATGGGTCCATGCTGGCCGGGCTCGCATTCGCCCACGCGGGCACCGCGGCTCCGCACGCTCTGCAGTACCCCATCGGCGCAGCCACCCACACGCCGCACGGCCTGGGCGTCGGGCTGCTGCTGCCCTACGCGCTGGACGCGGCCAGGGATGCCATCAGCGACCGGTTGGCCATCCTCGCCGGGGTGTGCGGGCTCGACGTGACCGACGCCTCGGATGCCGAGGCCGCAGACGCGTTCCTCACCTGGCTCGACGGGCTCCTTGCCGACATCGGCATCCCTGCCACCCTGGCGGACATCGGCGTGGCACGCGCCGACCTCCCGCGCTTCGCGGAGATGGCCAGTGGCGTCACCCGCTTGATCCAGAACCATCCGGGCCCGGCCGACACCGCCAGCCTGACCGCGATCCTCGAAGCGGCCTGGACCGGGGACCGGACCCGGCACGTCCTGACTCAGGGGCAGAGATAGTGACGGGCCTTTCGCACGACGACGAGTTCCCTGCCCCACCCTGGAGATCGGAACTGTCGGCTACGCACTGATGGGAGCCGCCCATTCCCGGCCTGGCGTACGGGCTGCACGCCCACCAGGCCGCGGCCACAACAGCCACGACCCCACCGGTCCACCTCGCTCCATGTGGTGACATGAGGTCGTCATTCCGCTGCGGATTGATCAACTGTGATGTCGCAAGACATCGGAACCCTCGAACCTACGGGTTCGGGGGTTTCTTCGTGACGAGCTTGAACACCCAGCGCTTGGAGACGCCGCAGGAGCGGGCGACCTCCGCCGGTGAGCGGCCCTCGAGGACGACCGCCGTGATGATTATTCGATCCGGGCTCAGGCCGGCCGGGCGGCGGGCCTGAGGCCGTCCATCAGGAGGTCCAGCAGGCGACCGGCCTTGGCTTCGTGCTCGCGCCGGGGGGCCACGGTGAAGATGCCGATGAGGGAGGCGGCGATGTCTTCGGCGGTGACATCGGAGCGGAGGTCGCCCGCCGCGCGACCGGCGTCGAGAATCGTGGTGATGGCCGCCAGTAGCTCGCTCCGGGTCTGCGCATGGGCGATCTCGCCCGACTCGATCATCGCAAGCAGCGTGTCGAGCATGCCGTTCTTGGTCGCGATCCAGTCCCCGAACAGGTCCATCCAGCGCCGCATCGCCGCGGCCGGGGGCAGCCGGCCGAGCAGCTCGCGGGCGCCGCTCGTCAGCCGCACGACCTGGTCCCGGTAGACCGCGTCGATCAGCGACTCGCGGGTCGGGAAGTGCCGGTAGAGCGTGGCGATGCCGACACCGGCCTCGCGGGCGATCGCACGCATCGACGGCTCGCCGTCAGCCGACATGAACACGCGGGTCGCCACCGCGAGCAACTGGTCGCGGTTACGGGCTGCGTCCGCCCGTGGCGCGCGCATCTCCGCCTCAGTCAAAACGGATCACGCTCCGGTTGTGTTAGGGTCGTCCATCGAAACGGAGCATAGTCCGTTTCAACGTGTTCCTCGGTTCTCGGTTCTCAAGGAGACATGCGTACATGCAGGGACAGAGCGAACAACCGCCGACGGGCAGGAGCAGGGCGGTCCGGCTCGATTCATTCGGCGGCCCCGAAGTCCTGGACATCCGTGATGTTCCCGCTCCGCAGGCCGGGCCGGGACAGATCCGCGTGCGGGTCACCGCGGCCGGCCTGAACCCGATGGACTGGATCATGACCGCCGACGCGGACACCGCCGCCCGGTTCGGCCTGAGCCTCCCGGCCGGTTTCGGGACCGACTACGCGGGACTGGTCGACCAGGTCGGTGACGGGGTGACCGGCTTCGCGCCCGGCGACCGGGTGTTCGGGGGCGCCCTGTCCCGTGCGGTCGCCGACTTCGTGGTGATCGACCTGGCCGGGGGGATCGCGGCGAACGAGGCCCATCACACTCCCGACGGCGTCGACGACCGCACCGCCGCCACCCTCACGATCGCCGGCCGTACGGCATCCGCCGCCCTCGCCGTGATCGACCCCGGCCCGGACGACACCGTGCTGATCGGCGGCGCGGCGGGCGGGGTCGGGGTGTTCGCCGTCCAGTTGGCCCGGATAGCAGGAGCACGCGTGATCGGGACGGGATCGGCGACGTCATTCGATTACCTGCGCGATCTCGGAGCCGAGCCGGTCGCCTACGGCGACGGCCTCGCCGACCGGATTCGGGCCCTCGCTCCCGGCGGTGTCACCGCCGCCATCGACCTGCACGGAACGGAGACCGTGCACGCCGCAAGGGAACTCGGCGTCCCGGACGGCCGCATCTGCACCATCGCCGCGCAAGTCGGCGGCGTGGCGGCAGCCAACGGCGCGAACGCCACCCCCGGCGCCCTGGAAGAGGTCGCCCGCCTGGTCGCGGCGGGCCGAATCCGGGTGCCCATCGCGGCGAGCTTCCCGGTGGAGCAGATCCGCCGCGCGGCCGAGCTCCAGGCCGGCCGGCACGTGCACGGAAAGGTCGTGATCGACCTCTAGATCACGTAGGTGGACGGAAATACGCCCTCTTCGCCTGAGCCGAGCAGAAGCGATCGGTCTTTGTGCAACGACGCGGTCAGTCAGGCCGATGACGCTTATGCAGTGTTCCCGGCCTTCAGGAGGGCATCGGGTGATTCCCGCCCCAAGCGGCATCGGTACTCGGCAGGAGTTCGCCGAACAGCTGACTCTGACGAGGGAGCGCGCGGGATTGACGGTTCGCGACGTCGCGAACCTGGTCAACGTCCCCTTCAGCACAGTGGGAGGCTACTTCAGCGGCCGTCATCTTCCCCCGGTCAAACCCCGGAACCTGCTGCAGGACATCCTCCGGGCCTGCGGGATAACCGATCCCGTCCAGGTCGAGGAGTGGTTCCAGGCGCTCAGCCGAGTGCGCCGTGCGCCGGGGAAACGGCCGGCCCATGCTCCCGTGCCCTATCGAGGGCTGTCCAGCTTCCAGATCGAGGATGCCGAGTGGTTCTTCGGCAGGGAACGCCTGACCCGGGTCGTGCTGGAGCGGGTCGCCGATCGCCGCCTGCTGGTTCTTGTCGGGCCCTCGGGGTCGGGGAAGTCGTCGGTGTTGCGGGCCGGTGTCATACCCGCGCTGAAGTCCGGAGCCCTCCCCGGCGCCGACGCCTGGAAGGTGGCGCTGTTCACTCCCGGTGAGCGGCCCCTCGATCGGCTGGAGGAGAGTGCGGGTGCAGACCTTCTCGTGGTCGACCAGTTCGAGGAGGTCTTCACGGCGGGCGCGGACGAGACGGAACGGGAGAAGTTTCTGGACGCTCTCGCCGTACGGCCGGCGGTGCTCTGCCTGCGAGCCGACTTCTACTCCCACGCCCTGCGTTACAGGTCGCTGATACCCGCCCTGCAGAACCAGCAGATCGTGGTGGGACCCATGACGGAGCGGGAGCTCCGATCGGCGATAGAGGGGCCCGCCAGGAAGGCCTGTCTCGACCTGCAGGAAGGGCTGGTCGAGCTCATCCTCCGGGACGTGGCGCCGACGGACCGAGGGACGGGTGCCGCACACGACGCCGGTTCTCTGCCGCTGTTCTCCCACGCACTGCTGAGCATGTGGGAGCACAGCAGCCGCAATCAGCTGACCATCGCCGACTACCGGGAGACCGGGGGGATACGCGGCGCCGTCGCCCGTACCGCGGAGAGCGTCTACCGCGGCCTCACCGATCCTCAGCGGCGGTTGGCGCGGCAGGTCCTGCTGCGCCTCGTGCACGTCGCGGAAGACACGGGCGACACGCGCCGCCGGGTCGATCTCGACGAGTTGTACCCGCTGAACGGCGACGTCCACGAGGTGCTCGACAGCTTCATCGCACACCGGCTGGTCACGACTGAGACGGATCAGGTGGAGATCGCTCACGAGGCGCTTCTGGTGGCCTGGCCCCGACTCCGGGAGTGGATCGACGGTGATCGGGACGGGCTCCGCACGCACCGGCTGCTGACGGCGGCGGCCGAAGTGTGGCGGGAGTCCGGACGAGACCCGAACGCCCTTTATCGCGGCAACCGTCTGGGCATCGCCGCGGAATGGGCGGCGGAGCCGAGCCACGCGGACGGCCTCAACCACCTGGAACGCGAGTTCCTCGACGCGAGCGTCCGGCACGACCTCGCCGAGGCACGGTTGGCGAGGCGCCGTACCCGCCGGCTTCAGCAGATGATCGCGGCGCTCGTCGTGCTGGTGCTGGTGGCCTCGCTCGCCACGGTCCACGCCCTCCGCCAGGGAAACATCGCCGCGGAGCAGCGGGACGTCGCGATCTCCCGGCAACTGGCCGTGACCGCGCAGAAGCTCAGAAGGAGTGATCTCGCCCTGGCCGCGCAGTTGTCGCTCGTCGCCTATCGGACCGCGCACACCGCGGAGGCCCGGGCGAGTGTCCTGGAGTCATCCCCACTCCCCGGGGTGACGCGGATGATCAGTTCCGGCACCGTCCTGCAGGCGGTGGCCGTGAGGGGGAACGTGCTGGCGACGTCCGGCGCCGACAGAAAGATCAGGCTGTGGAACCTCGCCGCCGCCGGCGGGCCCGCACCGGCCGGAGGACCGCTCACCGGGCACGCCGACACCGTCTTCTCCCTGGCCTTGCGGCCCACGGGCGACGTCCTCGCCAGCGGCTCCGGCGATCGGACCGTACGGCTCTGGAAGATCGGCCCGCAGGGCTCGGCCGCGGCGCTGAGCGCTCCGCTCACCGCCACGGGCACGGTCTACTCCGTCGCTTTCAGCCCGGACGGGCGGGTTCTCGCCGCCGGCGCTTCGGACGGAAGCGTCAGGTTCTGGGACGTCACGAACCCGGGCCGGCCGGTCGCGCTCGGCGAGCCGGTAGCGGCTGCCGCCGGCGCCGTGCAGTCGGTGGCGTTCAGTCCGGATGGGAAGGTGCTCGCGGCGGGAAGCGCGGACAGGACGGTGCGTCTGTGGAGCGTCGCCGACCCGGGGCATGTCGTTCCGATCGCGCCGCCCATGCGCGGGGCGGGCAAGACCGTCTATTCCGTCGCTTTCAGCCCCGACGGCAGAACGCTGGCCGCGGCGAGCGGCGACACGACCGTCCGGCTCTGGGATCTGACCAGGCCCCGGCGTCCGGTGCTGCGGGGAAGCCCGCTGAAGGGTCCTGCCAGCTGGGTCAACTCCGTCGCGTTCAGCCCGGACGGGCAGCGGCTCGCCGCCGCCAGTTCCGACGGCAACCTCTGGATGTGGGACCTGGACAGCGGGCGCGCATCCCTGCCGCTGCCCCATCCCGGTCCCGTGACAGGGGTCGTGTTCGCCGGCGCCGACGCCGTCACCAGCGCCGGCGACGGGGCGGCGCGCAGATGGCGGCTCCCGGAGCCCCGACTGACCGGTGCTCAGGCGCCCGTCTTCTCCGTAGCCTTCGGCGCCGGCAATCACGTTCTCGCGGCCGTGAGTTCCGACGACACCGCTCGGCTGTGGAACGTGCGTGATTTCCGGCGACCCGTTCCGCTCGGTCAGGTCATCACCCATGCGGGCGGTTCGAGTCCCGCGTCGGGTGCGGCGGCCCTGACGCCGGATGCCCGCACGCTCGCCGTGGGGACCGTGGACGGAGCGGTGCAACTGTGGGACGTGACCAGTCCGGACAGGCCCCGACCGTATCCGCTTCGCCTGACGGGCCCGGGACGGAACATCGAGTCGATCGCCTTCAGCCCTGACGGCCGGACGCTCGCCGTCGGCGGGGACGACAGCAAGCTGTGGCTGTGGAACCTCGGCGATGCCGGGCATCCGTCCCTGCTCGGCACGCCCATCTCCGACTTCCGCAACTACGTCTACTCGCCGGTGTTCAGCCCGGACGGCCGTATCCTCGCCGCGGGCAGCGCGGACGGCACCGCACGCATGTGGGACGTCACCGACCCACGGCGGCCCGTGCCACTGGGGAGCCCTCTCACGGGACACGGCGGCTACGTCTTCATGGTCGCGTTCAGCCCGGACGGTCACGTCCTCGCCACCGCGGGCTCGGACGACCTGGTGCGGCTGTGGGACATCCGCGACCCGCGGCGACCCGCGCTCATCGGCAGGCCGCTCACGGGAGCCCGCGACTACGTCTACTCGCTGGCCTTCAACCACAACGGAGAGATCCTGACGGCGACCGACGGGAACGGCGAGGCTCTCACCTGGAACGTGTCGGATCCGCGCAGGCCGGTGCTCCTCGCCGCCCTGGCGGCGTCGGACCAGGCCGTGTTCGCCGACGCCTACGACACCGGCACGGACGTGCTGGTGACCTCGGGTGCCGATCACGTCGTCCGTGTCTGGGACACCGACGTGGAGCGCGTGGCGGCGGACGTCTGCGCGATCACGGGAACGGCGATCACCGCGACCGAATGGCGGCAGTACGTGCCCGACAAGGCGTACGACCCGCCCTGCGCGCACCGGACCTAGAGGTCGAGGTCGGGCACGCCCTGCCGAAGGTCCTCGCGAAGCAGGGCGGCCCACTGCGCCAGCCGTCCGGTGCGGATGTCGCCGTCGCCGCCGAGTTCCCGTCCGACCCAGTTGAAAGCGGCCCAGGCCACGCGCGCCGACCAGTCGATGACCTCGTCGGGGATGGCGGGGTGATGCGGTGCGAACCCGTCGGCCGGATCCGGAACGTGCAGCAGAAGGTCCTTGCCTGCGGTGCGGCGGCTCAGCACCCCCTCCAACCGTTCGTACAGCCCGCGCGTCCTGCGCGCCCACCGCTCGCCGTCGTATCGGCCGGGCAGGTGGTCGCCTTCGATCCTGCGGCCCCACCATGACAGGTAGGCGTCGGGAACACGCGCGTAGATCACCCGGGCGCGGGTTCTCGCCAGCAGGTCGAAGGCCCGCGCCTCGAGGTGGGGATGGCGTTCCCGGCCGTCGAACGCGGCGGGCCGCACGAGGATCACCGCCTGCCACGGACGGCCCGCGCCCGCGGCCTCCTCGATGCGTTCGGCGGCCGAGATCCACGCCCTGATCCGGCCCGCCGCGCTGTCCTGCGGAATCGGGACGACCCTCCCGTCGGGCGCGACCTCGACGTCCCCTCTGATGAGGACGAACTGCCACCCCAGCGCCTCGGCCAGCAGCGGGGCGGCCAGTCCGGTACCGTGCCGGCCGCCCACGACCACCAGGGAGCAGGGACGGTCAAGGCTCCGGGGAGCGACGCTCGCGGCGCGCTGGCGGCCGCCGACGGCGTCCTGAACGAGCAAGTGGGCGGGCCAGGCGCGGGCCACCGGCTCCCAGGTGCGATGGTCGGGACCGCCCTGCCAGGTGGCTTCCTGACCGTCGTCGAGCACGCGCCTGGTGCGTGCCATCAACTCGAGCCGCACGGACCAGAAGGCGGGATCGTTCCTTGCTTCCTCCTCGGCCGACAGCCGGACCCCGGACTCGGCGGCGAGTCGCCGCGCCGCGTGGAGGGGCAACGGGTGGGCGCCGTCCTTGAGGCTGAACTCCGCCACGGTTATGGCAGGCGTGCGGTAGCGGCCACCGCACACGATCTGATCGAGCCGTACTTCGAAGCGCTCGGCCGACACGGGATCGCCGAGCAGCGCGTGTGCCGCCGCCAGTGGAGCCGGCAACGGGGGCGTGGCGACCTGCTCCAGATAGGGGCGCAGCCGCGCGAGATCACGCAGCGCGGCCGTGAGGTGCTGCGAGGCGCCGAGCACGTTCATCACCTCGCTTTCGGGAAGCCAGCCCATCTCCATGAACAGGCGGGTGACGGGGATCCCGGACGCCTCCCCGAGCTTGCGGAGGAAGTCGGGCTGCACGCTCCGCTCGTACGCCAGGACCTTGGCCACCGTGCTGGGGGGTACGCCGGTCTGGCGGGAGATCTCCGCGGCCGTCGTGCTCATGCCGCGTTCCCTCATGGCGTCCAGGCACATCCTGATCGCCTCACGGCCGCGGTCGATCCTGTCATGGTCGGACCTCGGGACTCTGCTGCTCGGCACCCTGCCCCCTTCTCGCGCGCATGACCATAACCGCTGTGTACGGCCTTGTACGGGCAATGCGAAATCTGTTCACCCCTGGCACGGACGCCGGTTTTGCTGATGCCGTTCGCGCACCACCGAGACCTCGTGAGACCTCGTGATCCGAAGGAGGCGTGCCATGGACATCGACCGCCGGGGTGGTGAAGAGGACGGCGACACCTGACCGCCGCGGGTCGACATGTACGCGATTTCGGTACATGTCGGCCCGTGTTTTCGAACTAAGCTGCGCAGTCCCGAAGCGGCACCACGCATCACCTCACCCTGGGTGCTCGTCGAAGGAACGGTCCATCCGCTCGGCGGCCTCCGCGTCGCCGTCCGGAGACCGTGTCCGTGGTGCCGGTGGGCGGAAGGACGGCTATGAACAGGAAGCACAGGTGGATACCGACGCGCTAGCGGATCACGTCGTCTTCGTGGTCGCCAGTTACCTCATGCGCCTGGCGGCAGGCGTCCCGCATCAGTCCGGGGACGCGCACGCCGCTTCGCTGTACCGGCTCATCGCCGGCCGGTTGCAGTCGTCCGGCAACGGCGACGAGATGAAGAAGTTCAAGGAGAACCCGCGGGATGCGGGCGAACGAGCGGTGGTGCGGTATCTGGTCCGCCACCATTTGGAGCAGAACCCCGGGTTCCGGTCGGTGCTGTTCGACGCCGCGAAGGTGCTCCCTTCCGAGCAGGCGGACAACCCCCGAGCGGGGGTCGGCGCCAGGCCGCAGAGCTCGCCCCGTTACGGCCACAACCCCACAACCCCCGCCACTGACGACTTCTGGAAGACCGGCGGCGCCAAGACCGTCGCGGCGATCGTCCTGGTCGTCCTGTTGATCATCGCGAAGCTGATCTCATGGGGCCCCGGCGGAATCTGGAGTTCCTCGCTCACCGCCGACTCGACGTGCCGGGAGTATCTGGCGTCCTCCCCTCAGGAGCGCGACGCCGCGGTCAAGGATATCGGCGTGCAACTGCACGATTCGGAGGCGGGCAGCCCGTTGAGAGTGATCAACACGGAGTACATGTGCGGGCAGGCGCCCGATATGAAGCTCGGCGCGGTACTGCGCGACAGCCAGTGACATTCGGTGGCGGTCGCTGACAGCCGGGGGGCGGCCACGGGCGCGCCGCCCCCCGGCGACACTCCTGGGATGCCGTCCGCAGGAGGGCGGCCGGCGAATCGGATCACGCCCGGAGAGAACGCGGGACCGGGCGTGGTCGCCCCGGCGGTGGTCTGCGGCGGTGGTCTGCGGCGGTGGTCTCCGCCCCGGACCGCTCAGGGAGCCCCTGCTGACGCGTCCGCCACGCACCCGTCGTCCCCCCGTACCCGGAGGAATAGATCATGCTTCCCGAGCGCCTCATCCAGGTCAGAGAGATCGGCGACACCACGGGGTTCTACTGGAGTCCCGCATCCGCCGACGGCCGGCACCTGCTCCTCGAACGAGGCGAGGTCGTGCTGTGGCACGGCGCTTGCACCGTCCGCGACCCCGGGAACTGGGCATTACCCGAAAGCGCCGAAGTGGTCGTCACCGACAGGCGCACCGCATTCCTGACCACCAGGTTCGACACCGGCGGGGGCTGGATCGGATTCGGGGCTGTCGGCCTGACGCTGTCCATCGCGGCGAACGCGGTCAGCAAGCACCGAGCGGCCAAACGCAGTGCCGGCAAGGTCGCCATCGGGCACGTCCGTCACGAATGGCTCACCGGGCTTCTGCTGCGGCACAGCAAAAGGCTGATCGGCGGCATGGACGTCTGTCTCGACCTGTCCGTGCTCTGCCGTTCCGGCCGCCGGACGATCCAGTTCTGGAACCCGCTCGTCATCGACAAGGAGTTCGCCCACTGGCTGGCCGGGGTCGTCGCCCGGCAGCGGCTGGGCCTCGCTCCGCGATCTCCCGTGGCGGACAGGGATCTACGCCGTTACGCGGGAGGCGGCCACGATGTGCCATCCCAGGGCCGTCCTGAAGACGTGTGCTGGACCTTCCCCGGCGACATCGGCACCCTCATCGAGCGGCTCGCACCGCGATGACCGTCACGCCCACGGCGGCTCTCGCGACGGCCCGACGGCCCGACGGCCGCACACGAATGGACACCCTCGGCGCGCTTCCGCAGGTTCCCTGCGGTGATGACTGCGAGAATGGATGAAAGGTGACCCTCAACACCCCCGAACATCTGGAAGACGACGCCACCTCGCCGCAAGACCGGAGGGCTGAACGTCGTCATCGTCGCGGCAACGTGTGGATCGCTTCCTGGACCACGGTCGTGACCTCGTTGATCACGCTCATCGGTACGCTGGCCACTCTCCATTCGGCACCGGACGACCTCGTCCGCAAGGTGGTGCCCAACGCGGAGGTCACCCAGACCGTCACGCAGACCGCTGTTCACACGGTGACGGCGAGGGCGACGGTGACCGTCACGACCACCCCTGGCCTGAGCGAGCCGCCGACCGACACCCCCACCTCCGGCGTCACCGATTCGACGGTCTATCTGGCGGACCTGAGCGATCAGATCACGGATTACCGGGGGAACCACGACAGCGGCTCGTACGCCATCAACGGGCACGACTACCCGCACAGTGTCGCTCTCAGTTCCTACGGCGTGGGGACGACGTCCTGGGCGGAGTACACCCTCAACGGGTCGTATTCGTTCTTCAGGGCGAGGCTGGGCCTGAACGACGTGATGAGCACCGACTCGGTCTCGGAATTCGCCGTCTACGGCAACGGCAGGTTGCTGAAGAGAGTCCGCGTCTCGTACGCCGGACAGATGGCCCTGGAAGTGCCCGTCAAGGGGCTCGTCAAGCTGCGGATCGCCGCCACACGGACGGCCGGCGGCGACGGGGGAGCCCTGAGGGGCGCCGTTTTCGGCGACGCGCTTCTGTCTCCGTGACGTGACCCGGTTGCGCTGCGGGGCCGCCCCGCGCAACTCGGCGCCGTCCCGTTCGTGTCCGGGTCCGGAGCCGCACCGACCACTAGGGTGGGTGGATGAACGCGACGGGAACGACGCATGACGCGTTCATGCTCGTTCCCGTCGCCGGCACGCCCGACGCCACCCCATCCGGGAGACCCGACACGATGACCAACGCCAAGGCCGGCGTCGACGTGGTGGTGCTCACCATGAACGACCGGCCCGAGCCGTTCCGGCGGGCGATGGCATCCCTCCTCGCCCAGAAGGAGGTCGATCTTCGGGTGGTCATCGTCGGCAACGGCGTGCAGCCCGACGATGTGCCGGACGGGGCCCGGACGGTGGTCCTGCCCGTCAACGAGGGCATCCCCGCCGGACGGAACATCGGCGCCGACGCCCTCGCCGGGCCGGACGCCGGCGAATTCGTGTTCTTCCTCGACAACGACGCCGTCCTGCCCACCACCGACACCCTCGCCCGGCTCGTCGCGGTCGCCCGCCACCACCCCCGGGCGGCCTACATTCAGCCGCGCATCGCCGACCCCGGCACCGGTGCGACGCTGCGCCGCTGGGTGCCGCGCCTGCGGGCCGGCACCGCCACCCGGCCCGGCACCATCACCGTCATGGCCGAAGGCGTCGTCCTCATCCGCCGCGCCGAATACGAACGGGCCGGCGGGTGGCCGGGACAC
>NZ_JBDJAW010000072.1 GCF_039649665.1 Microbispora sp. ZYX-F-249
GTGTCCTCCCCACGCACGTGGGGGTGAGTCGATCGCCAACGGCGGCGAAACGACGTTCAACGTGTCCTCCCCACGCACGTGGGGGTGAGTCGGTCAGCGGGTCACGCGCGTGACTCCCGCGTGGGTCCTCCCCACGCACGTGGGGGTGAGTCGGACCAGATCCACACCCGCGCCATGGAGGAGATGTCCTCCCCACGCACGTGGGGGTGAGTCGAACAGAGGTCTTCCAGAAACCGGTCATTACATGTCCTCCCCACGCACGTGGGGGTGAGTCGGCGTCGAGGCTGCTGGTGGCTCCGGGCATGAGGTCCTCCCCACGCACGTGGGGGTGAGTCGTACGCGCACCTGGCGCCGAACGCACACGACGCGTCCTCCCCACGCACGTGGGGTGAGTCGCCATCTCCGACCGCATCAGCGCGTTCAGGGACGTCCTCCCCACGCACGTGGGGGTGAGTCGGTCTGTCCGCACTTAGGGCAGAAACCACAGCCGTCCTCCCCACGCACGTGAGGGTGAGCCGTACGGGGCCTCACAGAGGCGTCCATGTCGGAGTGCTCCCCACGCATGTGGGGGTGGGGGTGAGCCGGGAGTTCCATCATGCCTCAGTGGCCCGCAGGCGTCCTCCCCATGCACGTGGAGGTGAGCCTACGGCGCGCCCTGGTCCCAGTTGTTGTGCACGTCCTCCCCACGAATGGGGGGTGAGACGCAAACTCCCCACCCCGAGACCACCCCACTCCATGCAAGTGCTGGGGTCCGCGCAGGGTCGCACCCGCCCGACGCTGGCGGTGGCGCCCCCGGTCGGGGTGCTACCTGGGCTGGTTCGCGGGGCGTCCGGAGGCGTGTTTCAGCTGGCCGGTTCGGAGCGCCATGTTCGGGCGCGGCGGGTTGGGGTCGGGTGATGTGCGGGACTCCCTCTCACGCGGCTGCTACAGGTGAGCGGACTCGGCTCACGACGGCTTCCAGAATGGCTGATGGTGGAGCTGTCGGTCGCATTGTCGCGGTGTGGCACAGTGATCGCGCGCAGCCACGGCTCTATTCCCCGTACAGGTGCGGCCGGAATGCTCGAGAAAGGGGCCGTAAGCTGACGGTTACCCCTCTGATGCCGAGCTACCTGAAGGACGAGGCGCTCCTGATCAGCACGGATGCGTCGACTTGGTGAAGGGCCGACATCTCCCGCAGGTCGAGATCCAGGTCCTCGACGGGAGCATCCCCGCGGGCGCGAGGTCGGCACGCGGGACAGCGTGCTGTCCGACGTGCGCAGGGGAGCATCCCCGCGGGCGCAGGGCCGACATCGCGAGCCACACCAGAGACTTCATATCCGGCGGAGCATCCCCGCGCGGGCGCGGGGCCGACTCCAGCAGTGCACGGAATGCCGTGCTGCCACCACGGGAGCCGAGGTCGCCCAGCTGGTGGATATGGCGGACCTGGTCGAGGTGGTCGCCCTGCCCGCGCGGCGCGGCTGAACGCGCTCGACATCCTTCCCGAGAGAGCGCTCGTCCACATGCTCAGCGGGCTGGACACGTGGACCAGCGTCACCCTGCCGGCGGCGTGGACCGCGCGGCCTGCTTGAGTGCCACGTCCGCCTCGTGGCGGTTGCCCACGTCCTTCCAGAAGGTGTGCCGGTGGAGGGCCTCCACAGCCTGCAGCCGTTTCTCCCGGGCCGCCGCTAGTGCTTCGCGGTCGCCGTAGAGAAGCTCTTGCACCTTGGCGTCAGCCTCGTCCTAAGCGCGCTAGGCGTCGATCAAGTCGGGCTCGAACTTGTAGTCGGCCATCAGTCCTCCGGGTGGTTCGTCGTACGGGGCGATCCTACGCACACGGCCGGGGAACCCCCGGAGGGCCCCGAGCGTCCCACCTGCATCAGCAACAACAGTGATAGGAGCGTCAACGTGGACGCCTCACAGGTTAGGGAGCGGGCCGAGGCCGCTCTCACGAAGGCCGGGTTCCTCGTGCGGGAGAACGACGAGGACATCCCTCGGGACACGCCCTTCCCCGGAGGGGCCTGCCTCTTCGTGCAGCAGGACCAGGCCCGCGTATACCTCTACCCGTTCGTGTTCTCCACGGTAGAGAAGTGGAACGCGGCCGAGCTCGCAGCGCAGGCCCTGACTGGCGAGAGCCTCCGGGTTGAGGGCCACGCCGGCGAGAATCCGGAGAGCGCAGCGTCGGCAACGAATGCCCTGCTTGGCGGCACCTGCGACATCGAGGGGTAGACGCCCGTCATAGACGCAAGCGCCTCCCGACCCGTGACGGTCGGGAGGCGCTTTGCTGTGACCGGGCGGTGAGGGCCACGGCCGGGCGTCACCATTGCGGGCATGAAGATGCGAGCCGATGACCAGGTATGCGAGCTGGTGGCGATGACCGTCGGCGGACAGCGGCGGGAACGCTACTTCGCGCCGGAGGTTGCGCCGTCCGGCCCCCGGCGCGCGAGCAGCCGGACGGCAGCGGGACCGAGCAGGACCCGCGCTGAGCGTAGACCGCGGCACGACAACCAGACTGGTGTCCTAGCTCATCAGGTTGTTGATCGCGTCCAGGAGGAAGCCGGCGACGCTGGCGGCGGACTTCTTCAGGATGTCGCGCACCCGCTGGAGGAGGCTGTTTTTCTGGTCCTCGGTGAGGGTGCCAGCCTTCCCCTTCTCGTCGAGCTCGTCCATCGTGCGGGTGAGTTCAGCGTTATCCTCGTCGCCGAGCTGCAGGGCCGGGAGCGTCTCGCGTACGGCACCGATCGCCTTCAGGACGGCCTCCACGTCGATACCCTGCTGGTACTGCGTGACGTTCCCGTGCGTCGCCTGGCCGATGTTCCCGCTGTTGTTGCCGTGCACGTTGATGGTGGGCCCGCTCGTCATAGTCCTGCTCCCCAGGTAGGCGCTGATGTCACCTTTGTAGATCTCCACGCAGTCGCTGCCCCTGCTCGTGAGACGCGCGTCCACGCCGTCGAAGTCGCTTTCGCACTCGATCAGGAGGTTTTCCACGAGCCAGCTGGCGGCCCGCTCGATGTCGACATTCGTGAAGGGGGCCCCGTAGTAGTAGCCCAAGGGGTGGGAGAAGATGCCGCTCAGGCTGATGTGCTCGTCCGGCGCGACCACATCCTGCTCTCCGAGCCACAGCAGAATGGCGTGGCGGCAGGCGATCTTCCTGGCTCCCTTGTCCGAGCGCTGCTGTCGGATGCGCTCTGCTTCGAGGCGCCCGATGGGCAGCAGGGCGAGGCCGTACACCCACGGTCCGCCCATGCCACCGCTCACCCGGATGAGATGCTGCTCTGCGAGGATCTTGTGGATCGTTCCCGCATGGGTGCGCAACGCCGGCACGTCTCCGTCTCGGTTCGCGAACTCGGCGAGTTCCTGCAGGCGCGGCCCCAGCCCAGGATTCGCTGTGTTGTAGTCGTAGAGCCAGTCGAGCACGAGGTAGGCAAGCAGTTCCCCCTCGTGCCGGGTGAGTCCCAGACTACGGAGATTGTTCACGGCGCCCGAGGCTATACCGTTGGCCAGCTTCAAGCCTGCCGATCACCAAAGACGCAGGTCAGGATGAGCGTCATAGGAACGGCGAAGAGCGCCCGTCCCGGGGAAGGGGGCGGGCGTTCAGGTGGGTTGCTCTCGGCGGGGCTCGAACCCGCACCGTCGCGCCCCGGGGGCAGCGCGCGACATCCTGCCAATTAGAAGACGAGAGCGAGCCTCAGACGACCAGCTGATTGAGGTCGCAGCCGGACATGTAGGTGTACGCGCGCAGGTGCAGCCGGAAGTAGCCGGCGTCTCCGAAGTTCGACCCCCACGAGTTGGCCACGGTCAGGACGTCGCCCCCGCGCCCGCGGGGATGGTCCACGGCCTCGTCGGCCGTCAGGTCGTTGACGAACGTCGCCCTCGCGCCGGCGGGGATAGCCCTAGAAGTCGGGCAGGGCCACGACCCCCTCGTCGGGTCGCCGTGGCTCCCGCGCCCGCTGGGGTGGTCCCTCCTTGAGGCAAAGCCGCAGCCCCCTCTGACCGTCACCCTCCCCCGCGCCTGCGGGGACGGCTATCTGGCTTTGCCGTTGGTCAGGTCCCCCGGCGAGGCGAATACGGAGTCCGGTGTTTCGGGAATGGTGGGTCGCTGACCGCTGCCTGGGGCTTCAGTCTTGAAACCTCCTCTCGAACATCAAGGCCCGCTACCGCGACCGGGTTTAGGCTTCGGGCCTCGAGTCCCGGCTGCAGGCGCGCCTGCTCGACGGCGTTCACCACAACCTCGTTGACAGTCGTGGCCTCCAGGCCCAGACGCGTGGCCGTACGAACGACCTGGCGGGCGACCTGTCCTGACGGCAGGCCGGCGACGATCGGTGCGACGGCTTGCAGGGCACGCATTCGGTCTTCGGCGAACTGCATGCGCGGGAACCGCGCGAGCTCGGCGTCGACCACGATGTCGGCGAGCGGCACCCGGCTGCGGTCCAGCAGGCGGTGCAGTGCGGCGGGGCCGTCCTGCGCCAGGATCGCCGAAGGGTCCCTCCCCTCGGGGAGGCGTACAGCTTCCGCGCCTTGCAGCAGTTGGAACGCCTTGACGGCGCCCCGCATCCCCGCCGAGTCGCCGTCGAACGTGATCACGGCCCCGGTCACGCCCAAGTCGCAGACCTGCCCGAGGGCGTCGACCTGCGTGGGGGAGAGGACGGTCCCGCAGGTCGCCACGCCCACATAGCGCCCGCGCCCGCCGAGGGTGACCGCGATGGCGTCGAACGGGCCCTCGACGATGACAGGGCGGGCGCCGGCGGCGAGGGCTTGGCGGTTCTCTGCCAGGCCGTACAGCACATCGCCCTTCGCGGAGCCGCGGCTGGCGAGGTACTTCGGTCCGTGACCCTTTGGAGAGCGGCGGCCGATGAAGCCGGCGACGCCGCCCTCCGCCGTGCGCAGGGTCAGCACGATTCGGTCCTGGAGGGCGTCGACCAGGCGTCCGCCGCGCCGTCTGGCCAGGCCGGAAGCTTCGAGCGCCGCGTCCTCGTACCCTCGTCTGCGGAGGTATGCGACCAGCCCTTTCCGTCCGCTCGGCGCGTATCCGATCCGCCACGCCCGCGCCGTCTCCGCGTCGATGCCGCGCTTGCCGAGGTACGGCAGGGCCCAGCCACCCTTCAGTTGGGCCGCGAAGAACTGCTCGGCCTCACGGTGAACCGCACGCACCCGCGCCGCCGAAGACGTCGCCTCGGGGGCCTGGGCAGTATCCGGCTCCGCTCGGCGTACGCCCTTCGTCCGGCCCTTATGTACGGCGGGCACCGCGGTCCACGAGGCGGTGTCCAGGTGTGTGGTGACAAGCGACGCGGTCAGAAGGATGCGGTCGCCGACCGCAATCATGGTGCCGAAGCGGGGAACCCGGGGGTCGGCCCCCGCCCAACTGGACACGCTCGGAAAGCCGATCGGGCTGGCGTCCATGCCGAGTCGCCGCAGGACGATGTACGCGACCGAGTCCGCTTGAAGCTTCGCGATGCCCCGGCAGGCTGGTGAGGTGACAGCAGGGGCTTCTGCCGGATGTTTCAGCAGGATGTGCGCCAGCTCGTGGGCCACCGCGGCGACGGCGGCGCTGTCGTCCAAATGGTCGGCGACGCGGATGAAACGGCGTCCGTGTTCGTTGCTCAGCACGGTCACAGCGACCCCGTCGCACGGCGACCGCACGACGGGGAAACTCAGCCGCCCCGCGAAGTCCGAGAGCGCGGCCAGAGCCTTTTCGGGCTCGAGCGGCGCCGCACCTGCTGCCGGGTGCTCGGCGGACGGGATCGCCGTAGTCTGGCCGATGTCGAACACGGTCGTCGGCCGCCTGTCGTTCGACTGGACAATGCGGATCCCGCGCTCGCCCTTGACCACCTGTCGGCCCACCCGCCGCCAGGAGTCGTAGTCGGCCAGCATCCTGGCGTCCGGCCGGGACGCGCGGATGAGCAGGAGAGCGGCGAAGCCGTACCCGCGATGCTTAGCGGCCAGGTCGAGAAACCTCGCCCAGTCCTGGCCGCTGCGCAGCAGGGACGCTTCTCGGGCGGCCGCGTCCAGCAGCGCCGCAGCATCGGGGCGTCCGTGGTCTCGAACCTCACTAACCATGCCCCTGACGCTGCGTCGGCCGGATTGCATCGCTTGTGACGCCAGCCCGGCACCCTTCTCAGTTCACATGCTCCGGCCGGTGATGATCTTCTGCCAAAGCTCCTGCGCCCGGGCGGTCACAAGCCACTCTGTTTCCGCCACCTCCACCCCTGCCTGATTCCGGTCGGTCCGCCGGACAAAGACCAGCCCTCCGGCCTGGCACAGCTCGTATATCCGGGGCTGGCACTCGCAGGTGTGCCGCTGCACCCTGACTTGCGTGCAGCGGCGCTGCGGCGCGAGCCACTGCAACTGCTCGGCATCGGGCTGCGGGTCGGGGACGTGGATGCTGTGGTACGGCGGGGGGATCATTCCTTTCCCACATGGTCGCTCGCGAGCCGGGTCTGCTCTTCGAGCTGCCGCGCAAGGTCAGCGAGATCGGACGCCTCGATCGTCATGGCCAGGTCGCTATTCCTGAGCAGACCGTAGGGGAGTTGACGTCGCCTGGTCGCCGACAGCCATGGTTGGCGTCGGACTACCCAGTCGTCGTGGTACGCGTCGACGAGCCGGCGAAACGACGAATCGTCATCGGAATCGTGACGGGGGCAACTTGTGCGATCGTGGTTCACGGGTCAGGACCTCGATTCCTGATCTCAAGAGCCCGTCCGGCGGTTGCGTCGCCGCGGCGGGCTCGCTTTTTCGGCGGGCGGATAGGGCGGGCGGCCCCATGACCCCCTCAGGTGTGGGGCCGCCCGAGCCCCGCCAGTCGTGACAACTCGACCAGCGGGGCAGCTCTAATGCGCCTGTTCAGTCAGCAGGCGCTGACTTGCACGACAGGCTCTCTGCGACCGAGGTGCGTCGAGCTACCCGGCGTGGAGCGTGGGGATCGGAGCTATCACGGCGCCGGTCCTCTTAGCTCAGCCCACGTCACGTGCCCGTTCCGAGTACGGCTGCCGCCGTACCACGGCGTGAGCTCCGACACCTCTGACCATTCGTCCTTCTCGTCGCCTCTCACAGGTTCGCCCGGGTCGTGCACTTCTACCCGGAGGCGGTCGGCAGCCGGAGTGATCGTGACCGCGATCACCCCGTCCTCGGGTGTGCGGGGCACCGCGTTCGCGACGAGCCGGGACACCACGCGCTCGCACCGAGCAGCGAGTTCCGGGTGATGCCTGCTCGCCGTTCTGCGTGCCCACGACCGCGCCCTGTCGGCTGCCTCGGCGATTGGGGGAAGCGACTGTTTATACATCAGGGGGCCACTCTTAAGCTTACCGAGAAGGTTTGATTGCTTCTCGTTAAGCTTGCAAGCTTCATGGGCAGCCAGTCAAGCTATCCATGTGGATTACGGCGAGAGGCACCTCTACCTGCGTATTGCAGATGAACTCAAAAGCCGCATTATGTCCGGCGAGTTCAACGAGGGTGACAAGCTGCCGTCCATCCCCGAGCTCGCCAGAACGAAAGGGACCTCGCGCAGCACTGCCGCTGACGCAATCGGTGTATTGGTCGCCGAAGGGCTCGCCGTATCGCGGTCCGGTTCCGGTACCTATGTGCGCCGCAAGCCGCAGCTCCAACGTCTCGTCCGGGCCTGGTACCGAGGCAACCGCTCCGGCAGTCCCTTTGCCGCCGAGATGGAGGCCCAGGGCCGCCGGGCCGCATGGGACTATACATCCCGCACCGCGCAGGCGCCCGCGCCTATCAGGGAGCGGCTGGGGCTGGGCCAACCGGCCGGGGACGTGCCCGATGTGCTCCGTACGGACTACGTCTTCTCCGCGGACGGGCAGCCGGTCATGCTGTCCACGAGCTGGGAGCCGCTCGATATCACCCGGGGCACGCCGGTCGTCATGCCGGAGGAGGGCCCGCACGCGGGGCGAGGCGTGGCCGAGCGGATGCTCGTTATCGGCCATCCCATCGACGACTGGAGAGAGACCGTCGGAGCGCGACTGGGGACTGCCGAGGAGTGCGCGAAGCTCGCGCACCCGCAGGGCTCCGTCATGCTGACGATCGAGCGGGTCTATGAGTCGCGTGGTCGGGCGGTCGAGACGGCCGACATCGTGCTGCCGGCGGATCTGTACCTGCTGGAATACTCGGCCCGGATGGGCGCGAGCGAGTAACTCACTGGCGCTCCCTGATTGAGACAGCGACCTCGTGCCTTCCGGCTCTTCTACCGAGGCCGGACGCGTCCTGACAAAGGGCATGCCCAAAAATCTCCTGGAAGGCCGTAGGTAACCGACGCGACCCGATGTCTTCCCGGCTCAGTTGCGTCGGCGAGAGCCGAGCTTCCAGATCTGGTCTATCTCCTTCGACCGATCCCGGCCCGAGGCGCTCGCGATCATTGTGTGACCTGCGGCGGAAGCCCTCACCAAGGAGTCGACGCGCGCAAGCTGCTTGCTTTCCTTGCGCTCATCACAGATCGAGGGGAAGATCGGGTCCGCGCGATCGCGACGACAGAGGCTTTCGAAGGCAGCCGCGCCTTGGCGAATTGGCGCGACCGAAACCCTTGCGGAAAGGCCATAGGTAATCGGCGCAGGTTCGCGCGTTCTCTCGCGAAGATGTCACGGCGTGAACAACGGGGCCTCGTGACGCTGCAACCTGTTGTTCGCCAGTGCGCTCGGCTCTCGCGCCTGCGCGGGAAGTGCCGAGTTGAAGCTGGGTCGCCAACCGTAATTTGCCCTTGATCTAAATCCGCCTATCCCTTTACCCTACAGCGCGCGATTATTTGACTACGGAGAGTGTTGAAGTGTTTTGCCTGACGTGGCGTACAGGATTCCTCGCCCTCTTGGTCGCCGTCTCGGGGTGTACCGCCTCGCAGGAAGGCGGCCGTACGGCCACGCCTGCCGCGTCGCCGACCGGGAGCCCTCCGCTGGCGGTGCCGTCCGCGCGGCCGACCACCGTGGAGGATGCCGTCGTTGAGGCCTACACCGCCTACTGGCCGGCGAGCACGCGCGCTGTCACCCTGCCGCGCGAGGAGGCGCGGCGACTGCTCAGCCAGTACGAGACCGATGACCAGGTTGAGGGCGAACTCAAGGGCATTGCGCGCTACCAGGCCATGCATCGAGAGGGATGGGGGGAGGTTGTCGTGCACGTCCAGAAGGTCGCGGTGAAGGGCGACAGAGCCACCGTCATCGACTGCATGGACGCCTCCCGCTCTGGCGAGGCCGATTCACGCACCCACAAGCTCATTCCGGGCACGCTCAGCACTTCGCACTTCTCTGTCGAGGCCATGATGCGCAGGGGTGCCGACGGGCGCTGGCGCATCGTTCAGAAGAAGGCGCTGGGATCGAAGTGCACGCGGTGACCGCACTTCTTGCCGCCGCATTGATCGCAGCGTCCGCCACCCCAGCCGCTGGGGATCCCGGAAACGGGAACGGAGCCAGCCGCAGCCCCCTTGGCTGGTCGATCTGGGCCGAGAAGACCTCGCATCGCCCGGCCCACACCCGGCCGGTCTCAGCGCCGAAGCCGAAAACGGCGAAAACGGAAGTCGATCCCGAATGCGCGCCGACGGTCGACGGTTTCCCCCAGGCCAGCGACGACTTCTACTGTGGGCTGATCCGGCCGGGCGGCGGTGCGGAGGTGACCCCGCAGATGCTGGTGGGGCAGGCCGTGAAGGAGCTCGTTCTGCCGCTGCCGCAGGTGAGGACCGCGCCGCCGCGCGGCCGCCCCGGGTTGGTCGGCATCCGGCAGTGGTTCTGGCTGGACGGCGCAGGGCAGTGGACGGTCAAGTCCAAGCGGGTGCAGGTCGGGGACGTGTGGGCCGAGGTGACGGCGTCCCCGCGGCGGCTCGTCATCTCGCCGGGCGCGGGCCTACCCGATGTGGTGTGCGACGGCCCGGGCACGCCGTACGACCCGGCTCGCTCGCCGCAGGAGCAGGAGAGCGGCTGCACCTATCTGTATGAGCGGTCGTCGGCCGGTCAGCCGCGTGACGCCTACCAGGTGTCGGTGACGGTTGTGTGGGGCGCGAGTTGGCGGGGGTCTGGGGGAGCGGGAGGCCCGTTGGCCCCGATCAGCCGGTCCACCTCCTACGCCCTGTCCGTGGCCGAAGCGCAGGCCCTGGTCACCGACTGACTTCTTGAGGAGTTCCCTTCCGATGGTGCGCACGCGTACGCGCGATACGGTCACGCCACTTCCCCTGCCGCGGCGGCACCGGTCGCCGATGTTCCTGCTCGTCGTGGTCTTCATCGGGGCGGGCGTGCTGGCCGGGCAGTACGCCTACACCGAGCTCGACCGGCGCAGCCCGGTGCTGATGGTCGCCCGGGACGTCCCCATAGGGCAGGTGATCACCGGCGACGATCTGGCCTCGGTGCAGATCTCGGCGGACCCCCGGATCGCCACCGTCCCGGCGGGGCGGCTGGCATCGACGGTCGGCCGGGTCGCGGCCGTGGACCTTGTGGCGGGCACACTCCTGGCGGAGCCCCAGACAACGGACGCGATGACGCCCGGGCCCGGCCAGCAGCTGGTGCCGCTCGCGCTCAAGCCGGGTCAGCTTCCGGCCCGGGGGCTTCGTGCCGGCGACCGTGTCCTGGTCGCGGCCGAGCTGACCGACCCCGGCCAGGAGACCAGGGCTGCGGCGAAGGACCTGCCCGCCGTGGTCGACCGGGTGGGGGAGGCCGACCCCGACGGGGTGCGGGTCGTGGACCTGCTGGTGGGCCCCGGGGCGGGCGGCTTCATCGCGCGTGAGGCCATGGGCGGGCATATCGCGTTGATTCTCACCTCCCGGAGGGACGTCCCGTGACCGGGCGAGGTTTCGTCATGTGCTGGTCGAGCCGCTGTCGGCCGAGCTCGCGCGGGCGGGCCGCCGCGGCTGTGCTGTCCGCCGTGCCGCTGTCGTTCTGCTTGGGGGTGGGCGGATGACGTTGATCGCGGTCGCCTCTCCCGGTGGGGCGCCCGGGGTCACCACGGTGTGCCTGGCCGCCGCGTTCACCTGGCCCGACCCGGTGCTGCTCGCCGAGTGCGACCCCTCCGGTGGCGGCGTGCTGCCGGGCTACTTCGCCGGGCGGCAGCCGTACCGGACCGGGGTGGCCGAGGTGGCCATGACGGCGGCGCGCGACCTGGAGGCGGCGCGGGCGCAGCTGGCCGAGGAGGCCGTCGCGCTGGACGGGGACGCCCGGCGGAGGCTGCTGCTGCCCGGGGTGGCCGACCCGCGCCAAGCCCTGCAGATCAAGGGCTCCTGGCCGCAGATCGCCCAGGTCCTCACAACCGCCGGGCGGGACGTCATCGCCGATGTCGGCGCGCTCGGGGTGGAGAGCGTGCCGTACGCGATCCTCACCGCGGCCGACGCCGTGGTGCTCGTGCTGCGGCCGACGGTGCGGTTCGTCGCGATGGCCGGGCCGCGGATCGAGGCGCTCAGCCGCGGCGCCCTCGCCGGCACGCCCCTCCTCCTGCTCCTGATCGGCGAAGGACCCTACCCTGCCCCGGAGATCAGCCGCACGCTCGGCGGGACGCCCGTGCTGGGCACGGTCCCGATGCTGCCCAAGGCCGCGCACATCCTGTCCGACGGTGCCGCGGGCCGCACAAGGTGGGCCGGCCGGTTGCAGATGTCCTCCCTCCTGCGGACGGTGGGCAACCTCGGGGCCGAACTGCGCGAGCGTCTCGACGCCGCACGCGAGGACGAACTGGCCGCACCGGTCGGGGTGGTGCCGCCTGCCTCCTTCGGCGCCGGCCCCGACCTTCACCCCGGCCCTGCCGCCGGTGCCGACTTCGAGGGAGGGCGGCGATGAGCGAGCACCCGCTGTGGCTGGTCGAGGACGTTCCCGCCGCCCCCGCTGCCCGGCCGGCCGGGCCGGGGAGCCTGCCGCCGATCCCCGGCATCCTCGCCCCCGCCGGCGACGGCCTCGACGACGTGGCGTTCCGTGCGGCGGTCGGCGACATCAGCGCCCGCGTGGCCGACGCCCTGGAAGGGGCGGCCACCCGGGAGGAGGCCGTCCAGCTCATCGACGCCGCGACCGCCGCCTGGGCCCGCGAGCGGCTCACCGACGGCGTGGTCATCGCACCCGGGACGCACGCCCGGCTGGTGCGCGCGGTCGAGGACGAGCGCTACGGGCTGGGGGCGCTGCAGCCGCTGATCGCCGATCCGGCGGTGCAGAACATCGATATCAACGGTTGCCGCGAGGTCTGGGTCACCTACGCCGACGGGCGGAAGGTGCGCGGGCCGGCGGTCGCCGGCAGTGACGAAGAGCTCATCCAGCGAATCCGGATGTGGGGCGTTCACGGCGGTCAGACCTCCCGGGAGTTCTCCACCGTCATCCCGATGTTGAACGCCGCTTTAAAGGAGCGGGTGCGGCTGTCGGCGGTCATGGCGATCACGCGGCGCCCGCACGTGTCGATCCGCTGCCACCGGCACGTCGACGTCACCCTGGCCGACCTGGTCGAGCTCGGCACGCTCGAGGCCGGGTTGGCGTCGTTTCTCGCCGCGGCGGTGCGGGCGCGTAAGGACATCCTGGTCACCGGCGGGGTGAACGCCGGGAAGACGACGATGCTGCGGGCGCTGGCCGCCGAGATCGACGCGGATGAGCGGATCGCCACCTTGGAGAGCGAGTATGAGCTCTACCTGGACCAGCTGCCGCACCGGCACCGCGACGTGGTGGCCTTCGAGTCGCGCCAGGCCAACAGCGAGGGCCACGGCGCGATCACTCTGGATGCGGCGATCAAACATTCGCTGCGGATGAATCCGGTGCGGATCATCGTCGGCGAGGTCCGCGCCGATGAGGCGTGGTCGATGTTGCAGGCCATGAACTCGGGCCAGGAAGGCTCGCTGTGCACCATCCACGCCAACTCCGCCGAGGAGGTCTTCCCCCGCCTGCTCATGCTGTGCCGCTCCGGCGGCCTCACCCTGGACAGCGAAGACATCCACGGCCTGGTCGGCATGGCCGTCGACTTCGTCGTCCACCTGCGGCGCGACGTGCGCACCAATCGGCGCTATGTGACCGAGGTGCTGGAGGTGCTGCCGCCCGCCGACACCCCGATGCCCGCCCGCAACCACATCTACCGCCCCGGCCTCGACGGGCGGGCCGCCCCGGCGACCTCGCCCCAGTGCCTGGACGACCTGGTCGCCGCCGGGTTCGACCCCGCCGTGCTGTGGAGGGCGTCATGACCGGGTCGCTGCTGGCGCCGCTGGCCAGCGGGCTGGTTGCGGCCGGGATCGTCTGCCTCGTGCTCGCCGTGCGCGGGCGGGCCCCGGCACCGCGCCGGCCGGACGGCCACCTGGCCACCCTGATTCGCGCGGCCGGGGATCCAGCGGTGCGCCGGCAGGCCGGGGCCGCGGTCCTACTCGGCCTCGCGGTGTTCTGGCTGACCGGCTGGCCCGTCGCCGGCCTCGCCGCCATCGGCGCCTGCTTCGCCGTGCCGTGCCTTGCCGGAGGCCGCGGCGCCCGCTCGCGCATCGCCCGCCTGGAAGGGCTGGAACAGTGGACTCGCCGCCTTTCCGACCTGCTGAGTGCCGCCTCCGGCCTGGAGGACGCCCTGGCCCGCAGCGTCCAGCACCCGCCCGAGGCGATCGCCGCCGAAGTGCGCGACCTCGGGCGCAAACTCGCCGCCCGGGTGGACACCGAGCAGGCGCTGCGCGCCTTCGCCGACGCCCTCGACGACCCGGTGGCGGACCTGATCGCCGCCGCGCTGATTCGCGCCGCCTCCCGCCGCGGCACCGGCGTACGGCAAGTCCTCACCAATTTGGCGGGCATGGTCGCGGCCAACGTCGCCGCCCGGCGGGAGGTCGAAGCCGAACGCGCCCGCCACCGCGCCACCGTCCGCTGGATCATGGCCTTCCTGTTCGGCTACAGCGGCTTCGCCGCCCTCAACCGGGACTACGTCGCCCCGTTCGGCACCACCGCCGGGCAGGTCGCCCTCGCGGTCGTCGTCGCCTGCTACACGGTCGGCCTGTGGTGGCTGCACCGCCTGGGCACCGCCCGCCCACCCGGCCGCTTCCTCACTGGAGGGCCGCGATGAACCTGTTCCTGCTTGCTGGGGCCCTGACCGGGTTCGGACTGTTCCTCCTGGTGCGCGAGCTGCGCCCGGCACCGCCCCGGCTGGAAGACGCGGTCGCCCGCCTGCGCGCCGGCTACGTCCCCCCCGACACCAGCGGCGACCTGGCCCAGCGGCTCGGCCGCCTCATGGCCACCCACCTGGGGTCGCTGCCGTGCCCGCACCGCGACCTGGCCCTGCTCGGCCGCCCGGTCGAACGCTTCCTGGCCACCAAGCTCGGCCTGGCCGTGCTCGGCCTGCTGCTCCCGGCCGCCGTGTCCGCGCTGATGACCGTGATGGGCGGCACGCCCGGGGTGGCGCTGCCCGCCGGTGCGTCCCTGCTCGCCGGGGTGGTGCTGTTCTTCGCCCCCGACCTGACCGTGCGGTGCGAGGCCGCCCGCCGGCGTGCCGACTTCCGGCACGCCATCACCGGCTACCTCGACCTGGTGGCCCTGGAACGTAGCGCCGGCGCCGGACCCGTCGACGCCCTGGAAAAGGCCGCCTCGGTCAGCGACGGCTGGGCCTTCGCCCGCATCACCGCCGTACTCGAGCAGGCCCGCCGCAACCAGCGACCCGCCTGGGAAGGACTGGCCCGGCTGGGCCGGCAGGTCGGCATCACCGAACTCACCGACCTGGCCGACATCGCCGCCCTCGCCGGGCAAGAAGGCGCCCGCGTCCTGGACACCCTCATCAGCAAGGCCGCCTCCATGCGCGGCCAGGCCCTGACCGCCGCCAAAGCCGAAGCCAACGGCCGCACCACCGCCATGGTCATCCCCATCGCCCTGCTCGGCGCGGCCTTCCTGCTGCTGCTGACCTTCCCCCAGATCTACCGGCTGGCCATCGCCGGCTGACCCCCTCGCAAGGAGAACGATGCGCCTTCCCACCGTCATGTCCCCGCGGCTGACCCTCCTGCTACTGCGCGCGCAGGCCGCCCTGCAGCGCCTGCGCGAGGACCGCGGCGCCAGCACCCTGGAATGGGTCGTCCTCACCACCCTGATCATCGGCATCGCCATCGCCGCCGCGGCCGTGATGAAGGACAAGGTCACCGAATGGCTCGCCAAGATCCCATGACCGCTCCTCACGCCGCCGGCTCGCGCCGTTCCCGCCGCGTCCCGCGGCGCCGGGTGATGCGCGACCGCGGAGCGGCCACCCTGGAGATGGTCATCCTGTTCCCGCTGCTGCTCCTGATCGTGGCAGCGGCCGTCCAGGCCGTCTTCGTCTACCAGGCCCACGCCACCGCACACGCCGCAGCCCAGGAAGGCGTCCGGGCGGCCCGCGCCCACGGCGCATCCCGCTCCGCCGGACCGGCCGCCGCGCTGCGCTTCGCCACCCGCGTCGGCGGCGCCTTCCTCACTCACCCCACCGCCCGGGCGGGCGGCGACACCGGCACCGTCGAAGTGATGGTCACCGGCCGGGCGCCGTCCTTCCTGCCTGTCGGCCAGTGGACGGTTTCGGAGGTCTCCCGCGCCCCGGTCGAACGCTTCATCCCCGCGGACCGCCCATGAACCGCCCAAGTGCGCCGCGGGACGGCGAGCGAGGGAGCGCGACGCTGGAGCTGGTGGTCCTCGCCCCCGCGCTGCTCGCGCTCATCGCCCTGGTCGTCCTCACCGGACGTATCGCCACCGCCTACAGCACGGTCGAATCGGCCGCCCGCGACGCCGCCCGGCAAGCCTCCATCGCCCGCGACCCCGCCCAGGCCCGGCGCGCCGCCACGACCAGCGCCGCCGCCGCGCTGCACCGCGAGGGCCTGCGCTGCGGACCCTCGCTCGCGGTGGACACCAGCGGATTCTCCCGCCAAGTCGGTACCCCTGCCCAGGTCGTCGCCCGCGTGACCTGCACCCTCCGGCTCGGCGACCTGCTGCCCGGGCTCCCCGGCGACAAGACGGTCCGCGCGTCGTTCGCCTCGCCCATCGACCCCTACCGGGGGAGAGCTCTGGGGTTCGCGGCTCCTGACGGCTCCTCAGCCGATGCCGAGCGTGCCGAGACGGGAGGCGGCCATGCGTGACGGCATGGGCTGGCGGACCGGAACGAGCCGCCTGCCGGAGTGCGGCAGCTCAACGATCGCTGCGGAGGTACTGGCGGGCCCGGTTCCACACGTGCTCGAACTCGGCCGCGGTCAGGGCGATGGGCTCGTATTCGTCCCACTCCTGCACAGGGCTCTCGGCGGTCAGGCCGTAGGTCGCCTCGTACTGGCCGAGCTGCCCCGCTGCCTGAGCCTGCTGCCATTCCGTCAGGGACGCAGCAGCGATGGGTATGCCGTCCGGTCCGCGGAACTCGACCTGGCGGCTCACCCAGCCGTCGGCATCGACCTCGAAATAGAACCACACGCCCTCGTCATCCCAATAGGCGCGGAACCAGCGCGTCATGGAGCCAGCATGCCGGACGCAACGAACACGATGCGCGTCCGACGTGACGAGGTCGGGGTGGCCGGCGGCTGGGGTGTAGCCAGGGGCGGCGTGGACGCTGACGACTACCGAGCCACCGTTCCTCCGCCCACCAGCGCCTCGCCCAGGCAAACAGCCCACCACGAGCATGCGGCAGCGGAGGCGGCATGACCAGGGCACGCGACCGCGGGTCGGTCACCCTGTTCACCGCCGTAGCGGTCTTCCCGCTGATGCTGCTGCTCGCCGCTTTCCTGTGGGACGGCACCGCCAAGCTCCGCGCCGGCCGCGAGGCCTACAACATCGCGGAAGAAGCAGCCCGAGCCGGCGCCGGATACGTCGACCGGCGCGCCGCCTACACCGACGGCCGCTACATCGTCGACCAGGCCGCCGCCCTCCGCGCCGCGCGCTCCTACCTCGCCACCACCGGCCACACCGGGACCGCCGCACCGGCCGGCGCTCACGCCATCCAGGTCCGCGTACGGGTGAGCGAACCCACCCTGTTCCTGGCCCTGATCGGCATCGACGACATCGCGGTGACCGGGACGGCCACTGCCCGCCTCGTCCCCGGCGTAGAGGGAGAACTCCGATGACCAGGTTCCGCCTGCTGGACGGGCTACGGGCGCTGCTGGCCGCGGCCGTCTTGACCGCGCTCATCGCCGGCGTGCCGCTCGCGCTGTACGCACTGGCCGGATCGCCCCTGCCCGCCCACCTTTCCAGCCTGGGTGAGATCGGCCACGTGCTGACTCACCGCGACGACGGCACCCTCTTCCTCGCCGTCGTTAAGGCGGTCAGCTGGGCGGCGTGGGCGAGCTTCGTGACCAGCACCCTGGTCGAGCTCGCCTCCCGGATCCGCGGCCGCGCCACCCCGCACCTGCCCGGGCTCGGCGCCGCCCAATGGCTGTCGGCCCAGCTCATCTCTTCGGTCGCGCTCGCCGCCGGCTCCCCGGCCGCGTTCGTCATGGCCGCCGTTCCGCCCGCCGCCGTGGTCGCCGTCGCCCCCGCGGCGCTGGCCGACACCACCACCGCTTCACCCCACGCCGGGCATGATCCCCTACGCCTCGCCGGCGCTGACACGTCGTCGACGGTCGGACAGCCCACCACAACTGGGGCGCACGCTTCGTCCGGGCAGGCACACGCTCGGGTGCTGCGGCTCACGCACGCGGCCTATCAAGTGCGCCGCGGCGACTGCCTGTGGACCATCGCTGAACGCCACCTCGGCGTCGGCGACCGCTACACCGAAATCGCCGACCTCAACATGGGCCGTGTAATGACTGGCGGTGCCCGCTTCACCCAGCCCGATGTGATCCGTCCCGGCTGGGTGCTGCGCATGCCCGCAGCCGCGACCGACCTCGACCAGTCACAACACCCGGTCTCGGATCACCACCCCGGCCACCCGAGCGACGCCCCGGAGTTCTCCCGCCCGCACGACGGTGCCCCCTCCTCGCCCCGGCCTCCAGCAGTGCGCGAGTCCCCGAACATCGGGGAGCGGCCGGCAGCCGGACGAGACGCTGGCACGCCCGCGCACACGCCGCATCCTCAGCAGGCGCGGGCATCGGCGCCGGAACCGACCGCGATCCTGCTGACCGACGGCGCCGATGCGGAAGACAGCGGCCCCAGCGCGCCCGTGGCGGCGTTCGCCGGGGGAGTGGCGGTCGGTTCCCTGCTCACCCTCGCTCGCCTCCGCCACGCCCAACGCCAAGCACGGCGCCGCGGCCGCCGCATCGCTCTGCCCGTCGACCCTGAGACCCTGGCCACCGAGCAGGAACTGCGCCGCCTGGCCGTACCGGACGCTCACACACGCGGCCGCCAGGCCCTGGCCACGCTCGGCGACGTCATCACCGCCGCTGGCCGCCACCTGCCGCACGTGCTCGGCGCACGCGTCAGCGCCGGCACCGTCGAACTGCTGCTGGCCCAGCCCGCCGGCACGCCACCGGCCCCGTTCACTCAGGGCCGCACGAAGGCGACCTGGTGCCTCGACCTCAACGACGCACCCCACGCGGACAGCTCCCGCGACGTGCTTCCCGCACTGCTCACCACCGGACACCTCGACGACGGACACGCACTCCTGGTGAACCTCGAACGCCTGCAGACCGCCACCGCAACCGGCCCCGCCGACCTGGTCGACCGCTTCCTCACCACCGCCGCCACCGAACTCATCACCAGCGACGGGCCATGGTTCGACGTGCTCGCCGTCGGCTTCCCCGAACTCCAGACGGCCGGAGCACGCATACGATCCTGCACCGACCTGACCGAAGCGCTCGGCCTGCTCGCCGAACGAGCCCGCGACCTCCGTGGACGGCTCGCCACCACCGACGGGGCGGCCGACGTGGCCGACCGGCGCCTGCACGACCCCGACGGCGACTGGACCCTCACCGTCCTGATCAGCAGGAACACCCCGTCACCCGATCAGTTGGCCCGGCTGGTCGACACCGTCACCGCCCTGCCCGGCGGCCTGGCCGCCCTCGTGCCCGCAGATGCCGCAAGTGCACCCGCCCGATTCGTGCTATCGCAAGACGACCAGGGCCCGCTGCTGAACCTCACCCCGCCCGGCATGACCGTGCGGCCGCACCTGATGCCGGCAGAGTCCTACCAGCGGCTCGGGGAACTGTTCACCGTCGCCGCCGAGACCAGTGACGTCGCCACCGGCGACCCACCGTACGACGCCTTGACGGGCGAGAGCCGGCTGCCGACGGCGAGCGGCGCCACCGCGCCATCGACCTCGATACCGATCGGCAACCAGCAGGAAGACGAGAAGCCAGGGGAAGAGCCCGCACAACCAGAAGCTGCCGAGCCCGAGGCGCAGCACGATGCAGTACAGAACGCTGTGCAGGTATCCATCCTCGGACCGCTAGAGATCACCGGCACCGCCGCCGATCTCCAGCCGAAGATGGCCGAACTCGTACTCGCCCTGGCCTTGGCCGGGCCGACCGGACTACGCAACATCCAGCTCGCCGCCATGATGGGCCCCGACCCCGATACTCCCAAACCCTCCGACCAGCTCCGTCAGCTCATCACCCGCACTCGCGGCAAGCTCGGCAAGGCCCCCGACGGCCAAGCGCGCATCCTGTGCGACTCCGCCTACGTCTACCGAACCCACGCCATCACCCTGGACTGGACCCGCTTCCAGGAACTCGCCGAGCGCGGCGCCAAACGCAACTCCACCACCGACCTATGGGAAGCCCTCGCACTGGTCCGAGGACCCGTGCTGGACGGCTGCTACCACTGGTGGCTGGAAACCCCGGTGATCGAGAACATCCGCGCCGAAATCATCGACGCCGCCGACCTGCTCGCCGAACTCGAACTCGACGCCGGCCGCCCCGACCGCTCCGCACGCGCCGCCCGCCAAGGGCTCGCCTCCGACCCCTATGCCGAGCAACTGTGGCGGGCCCTGATGCGGGCCGAATACGAAGCCGGGAACATGAGCCGGGTCCACGAGGCGTGGAAGGCCTGCCTGAAGGCGGTCGCCGAGGTCAGCGCCGACGGCGACCCCCACCCTGAGACTGCCACCCTCTACCGCCGGCTCACTACCGTTCGCCGCCCCGCCTGATGACCATCACCAGGGTGAGCTGGGGTGGCGGTGTTGAAGCCATCGGTGCCGGCAGTATGGAGATCGATTTCGGCCCTTTCGTCAAGAGCAATTCGAATGATGTGATGTAGATCGCAGAGCCGCGCTGCGTCGTCTGTCTTCGCGTTGGAACGTGCCTGGTGGGGCGTTACTGACAGGAATGGGCCCTGCGGTCTAGATAACGGCAAGTGATCATCCAGATGCGAAGTAGATCTTGACCTGTGGTTGTCAGGCACGCATGATCCC
>NZ_JBDJAW010000073.1 GCF_039649665.1 Microbispora sp. ZYX-F-249
ACCCGCGCTGGGCGCCGCGTTGGAGACGCCGGTGAAGACGCCGCCGACCAGGGCGGCGACCCCGACGACGGTGCCGATCACCCCGGCTCCGGTTCTGGTTGTGGTTCTCAAAGCCGAGCTCCTTGCATGTCGTGCAGGACCCCTGACCGAGGGGGTTACTCCTGATCCCGCAGGGGGCGTTCAAGAATGCGAACAGCATTCATGAGGAGGAACAACAGGCATCAAATTACGGACCTGTTGACCACCGGTCAACGACCTCGCCCGCCCGGGTCCGCGGGCCGCCCGGGCGCTCACCCCGCTTGGGCAGGTGGAGAAGGACGGGAGTCCTTTGAGATCATCGTGAAACGTTCACGCCGGGACACGGGGAGAGGTGGCGGATGACCGAGGGATCGAGCACGCCGTTCAGCGAGTGGCTGCGGTCGGAGAGCGAGCCGGACTGGTCGGAGGTGGTCACCCACCCCTTCGCCGCGGCGATCCGTGGTGGCACCGCCGACATGCGCCGCTACCTGGAGCAGGACTTCCAGTTCGTGGACGCCTTCACGGCGCTGCTCGGCGCGGCGGTCGCCGCCGCCGACCACTTCGAGGCGCGGGTGGCCGTGGGCCGCTTCCTCGGGCAGACCGTCGCCGACACCGAGCGGGGCTACTTCCACCGCGCGCTCGACGCCCTCGGGGGTGATCCGAACCCGCCCGCCCTGGAGCCGGTGACGGCCGAGTTCCGGGCGCTGATGGACGAGGTGCGCCGCGGCCAGGACTATCCGGGGATCCTGGCGGTGCTGTGCGTGGCGGAGTGGACCTACCTCGGCTGGGCCTCGCGGACCACCGAGCCGCCCGAGGGCTTCGTCCACCGGGAGTGGATCGAGCTGCACAGCGGTCCGGAGTTCGAGGCGTGGGTGGGCTTCCTGCGCGGCGAGCTCGACCGGCTCGGTCCCGCCCTCGACGAGAACGGGCGGGCCCGGGTGCTCGACGTCTTCCGCCGGGCGACGGCCCTGGAGCGCCGGTTCTTCGACATGGCGCTCGGTTAGGCTCGGTCAGGCGCGCAGGGCGAGCGCGGCGAGGCGGCGCAGGGACAGGCGCAGGAAGATCGCGCTCACCGGCCCGGCGACCCGCCAGCCGATCCGCCCGGCCCGGCCGAAGGGCACGTGGAGCTGCTCCTCCCAGATGATCCTGCTTCCCCCGCCGGGGCGGGGCAGCACGTGGAACCGTCCGACGCCGCGCACGACCCGGCCCGTGTGGCGGACCTCCACCTCGTGCGGGGGCCGCCAGCCGGTGACGTCCATCGTGTCCACGAACGACAGCGGACCGACCCCGGTGGCCGCCGCGAGCCGGCTCCCCCTGCTGCGGCCGTCACCGGCGACCACCCATGCCCGGGTCAGCACCATCCACTCGTGGTGCCGGGGCCAGTCGGTCAGTAGGGCGAACACCCGATCCGGGCTCGCCTGCGCGTCCACCGCCACCGAGAGCGTCTCCACTCCGTGGGTTCTACCCCAGGAAGGTGATGTCGCGCGCGGGGGCGTCGCCGGCCGCGAACTCCAGCAGGCGCTCACCCTCGGCGGCCAGCGCGTCGCGGGTGGCGGCGCTCATCGGCCCGAACGGCTCGATCTCCAGGACGGCGGTCTCCCCGGCCCGCCCGATCCGCCCCCGTTCGATTCGCCACAGTCCGGCGACGAAACCGTCGACCAGGATCGTCGCGCGGATGATCCCGTTGACCGTGAAGACCCGCGAGCGGTGCTCCTCGGTCATCACCCGCGTCCGGTCGGCGTGCGAGAGCAGCAGGTTGTCGAACTCCCCCAGGAACCGCACCGGCGCCTCGGCGTCCGCGCCGGGCAGCGGCGCCCCGGGCAGGTCGAACAGCTCCACCCCGTTCTCGTCCCGGTACGTGACCAGGTCGAGCCCCTTGACCACGGAGCGCAGCCCGGTCAGGCCCGACCAGGTCTGCATGTCCTTCACCGACGCCGGCCCGAAGGCACGCAGGTAACGCAGCACCATGTCGCCCGCGGCCGAGCCGTCGCCGAGCGGACGGCCCAGCCACGACTCGGCGGGGACGTGCCGGGCCTGGCCCGAGGCGCCCCACACTCCGCGCGGCGGGACCTGCACCAGCGGCACGACCGCGCGTACGGCCTGGGCCAGCGCGTCGCGGCCCGGCCACCGCTCGCCGAGCAGCTCCTCCAGCTCGGCGAAGCTCAGCGGCCGCTCCTCCATCAGGGCGCGGGCCGCGCTCGCCACCTCGCCGAGGTCCACCCCGTCGAGCCGCCTGCCGTACGACGTGCGCAGCAACCGGTCGAGGAGCGGCTGCATGACCGGGCGCAGGACCAGGCAGTCTTCGGCGCTGACGAGGTGGATGGTGCCGCGCATCAACGCGATCCGCACGGCGGCGCGGCTCGTGAGCAGATCGGCCAGGTCCTCGTGCCGGAAGTCCACCAGACGGTTCCACAGGCCGACGTAGGGTGAGAGAGGAGCCTGCGACTGCATGCCCACCAGATGCTCGATCGCGGCGATGGCCTTCGCGTCCTGGCGGCGCAGCAGCATCTGGCGGTCGAGCAGGGCGCGGTTGAGCTCGCGGCGGGTCAGCACGCCGCAAACATAGCGCTCGGCACCGACAGAACCGGGGGGTGCCGCTGATGATCACTATTGACGTCCCGCTGTGGTCCGCACGGCTGCGCGCGCTGCGCCGCGGCCGGCTGTGGAGCCGCCGCGATCTGGGACGACGGCTGACCGAAGCCGCCGGGGAGGCCGAACCCCGGCTGCCCGCGGACGCGGTCCGCACGTGGGAGGAGGGGGAGCGGCGGCCGGACGCCCGCCATGCGGAGCTGCTGTGCCGGGTGTTCGGCGTGGACGAGGCGGCCCTGTTCGTCGGCGCGTCCTCGGGCACGACCCGGTGGCACCACGTCACCGGCATTCCGCTGCTGCCCGGGCTCTTCCCCGAAGAGGAGGAGGAACGCGTCGGGCGGGCCGTCGAGCGGCCGTCCCGCGCCGACGCCGGCACGGTCCGCTACTTCGAGACCCTGACCGGCGCCTGCGTCGCGCCGGACGGCAGGCCCGCCGACCTCGCCGCCGCGCTGGGGCCGGTCTTCGCGGGGGTCGAGGCGTTCCGCGGGGACGCCGCGCCGCGCGTACGGCGGGCGCTGCAGACGCTCGCGACGCGGGACGCGGAGCTGATCAGCCGCATGGAGCACGAGGCGGGCGACGCGCCCGGCGCGCGGGCCTGGTCGGACCGCGCGATCCGCGAGGCGCGCGAGACCGGCGACACCCTCACCGAGGTCCTGGCGCTGGTCCAGCGGGCCGAGCTGATCGACGCCGCGGAGCCGGGCGAGATCGTCGAGGCGGCCGTGGCCGCACGTGCGCGTACGGGCGTCCCGGCCGAGGTGGGGACGCTGTCCCGGCGGCAGGAGGCCCGCGCGCACGCGCTGACGGGTGAGGTGGAGCTGTGCCACCGCTGCCTGGAGGAGTGCCTCGAGGAGCGCCTGCAGGAGCGCTTGGAGGAGCCGGGCGAGACGCGGACGGAGCTGTGCGCGGGCTGCCTGGTCGACCTCGGCCGGCCGGGCGGCGCGATCGAGCTGCTGGAGGGGGAGCCCGCGCCGGCCGCACCGGCCTACCTCGCGGCGTACGTGCTGGCCCGCCAGGCGCACGCGTACGCGCAGGCGCACGAGCGGGAACAGGCGGCCGACCTCGCGCGACGGTCCCTCGCCCTGGCCCGCCGCGCGGGGGCCGCCCGCGCGCTGCGCGAACTGGCCCGTGTGCACCTGCCGCCGCCCGCGGGGACGCGCAGGCGCGTACTCGTGTGAGGACACCTCGCTGTTAGGTTGTGGGCGTTTCGCCTGAATCCTGTGAAGGGACGCCCATGCCGGCCGGATCCTCGCTGCCGCCTTCCCTGCTCCGGGCGCTGGCCCGTCCGGTTCCGCCGGGGAGCCTGGCCGACGTCGAGCACGTCGTCTTCGTCATGCTGGAGAACCGCTCGTTCGACCACTATTTCGGCCGGATGCGCGGGGTGCGGGGATTCGGGGACCGCAACGCCGTGTCCACCCGGGCCTGGCGGCCGATCTTCGAGCAGGACGGCGTGCTGCCCTTCTCCGTGCGGGAGGCGGCCGAGCGGGCCGGGGCGGACCCGATGCTGCTGGACACGCACGACCACACGTGGCTCGGCACCCAGAACGCCTGGGCCATGGGCTGGAACGACGCCTGGGTGCCCAACAAAGGGCCCGGCTCGATGGCCTACTACGACCGGCTCGACCTGCCCTTCCACTACGAGCTGGCCGACACGTTCACGATCTGCGACGCCTACCACTGCTCGCTGCTGACCTCGACCACGCCCAACCGCAACTACCACATGACGGGTCACACAGGGTACGAGCCGGGCACCCGGCAGCGCGCGCTGGACAACGTCGCGTCCGAGGGGGCGGAGGGGCATCCGGGCTACGACTGGGTCACCGTGCCCGAGCTGCTGACGCGGGCCGGGCACACCTGGCAGGTGTACCAGGAGTGGGACAACTACGAGTGCAACAACCTCGAGTTCTTCCGGCCGTTCATGGCCGTGACGGACCGCATCGGGCTGGGGAGCATGCGCTCCTTCTACGAGAAGGTCCGGGCGGCGGAGGACCCGGCGCCGTTGCTCGCGGAGCTGGACCGGCGGGTGGCCGCCCTGGAGCCCGCCGACCGCGACCTCTACGACCGGGCGCTGCGCCGCGCCCCCGCGGGCGGCCTCGGGGAGTGGTTCGCCGCCGACGTGGCCGCCGGACGCCTGCCCGCGGTGTCGTACGTCGTGCCCTCGCTGGCCGACTCCGAGCACCCCGAGGGGTCGTCGCCCGTGGAGGGCGGGCAGATCCTCTACCGGCTGCTCGACGCGCTGGGGTCGCATCCCGAGGTCTGGGCGCGGACCGCCCTGTTCGTCACCTACGACGAGAACGACGGCTTCTTCGACCACGTGCCGCCGCCGGTCCCGCCCGACGGCACCCCGGACGAGTTCGTCGGGGGGCGGCCGTTGGGCCTCGGCATCCGCGTTCCCATGATCGTCGTGTCGCCGTGGAGCGTGGGCGGCCACGTCTGCTCGGAGACGTTCGACCACACCTCGACCGTGCGGTTCCTGGAGCGCCGCTTCGGGATCGCGGCTCCGATCGGGGAGTGGCGGCGCCGGGTGGCGGGCGACCTCACCTCGGCGTTCGACTTCGCCACGCCGGCGGCTCCGCCTCCCGTTGCGGCCGTCGCCGCGCCGCGCCCGGTTCCGGCGGGGGACCGATGGTATCCCCGGGTCCCCGACGAGCAGCGGATGCCGGTCCAGGAGCCGGGGGTCAAGCCCGCCCGCGCGCTGCCGTACCAGCCGGACGCCGAGGCCGTCGTACGCGGGCGGTCCGTGGAGATCACGCTGCGCAACTCCGGGACGGCCTCCGCCCACTTCATCCTGTACGGCCACCTGGGCGAGCTGGCCAAGCCGGCGCACTTCGACGTGCTCGGCACGGCGGAGGAGGTGGTCTACTTCCCCGGCCCGGCCTACGACCTGCTGGTCGTCGGGCCGAACGGGTTCCGCCGGGAGTTCCGCGGCGGGACGGCCGACCCGGTGGAGGTGACCGGCGCGATCGACGCCGCCGCCCGCGCCGTGTCGCTCACGGTGACGAACCGGAGCGGGATCCCCGCCGAGGTGTCGTTCACCCCGCTGGCCTACGGCGGAGCGGCGCGTACGGTCCCGATCGCGGCGGGGGACACGGTGCACGTGGAGTGGCCCGCGCCGACGGGGTGGTACGACCTGACGGTCGGCGTGACCGGGCACGATCGGTTCGCCCGGCGGCTGATGGGACACATCGAGAACGGCCGCCCGGGCGTCACGGGATGACGCCCGGGCGGGAAGCGCGGGTCAGGCGCGGATGAGCGGCGTGTCCACGAGGTGCTCGGCGAGGAACCACGCCTGCAGCTCGCCCGTCCGGATGACCTCGGAGACGAGCAGGTCGTTGGTGCCGTCGTCGCCCATCTCGGCCGCACGGGAGGCGGCGTCGTGCGCCGCGACCAGGATCGTCTCGTGCGCCTCCAGGAGCCGGGAGAGCATGGCGGGCACCTCCTCCACGCCGTCCGGCGGCCGCGGGATCACGGTCATCTCCGCCACCTGACGCGGATCGCCGACCGCGACGCCGCCGAGCGTCTGGATGCGTTCGGCGATCGCGTCGATGATCGGCAGCTGCTCGCCCGCGTGCTTGTCGAGGAGCAGGTGCAGCTGGTAGAAGGTCGGCCCCCGCATGAGCCAGTGGTGCTTCTTGTACAGGTTGTAGAGGATCTGCGTGTCGGCCAGGATCTGGTTGAGCCGCTGACAGGAGTATTCGCGGGTCTCCCTCGGCATCCCGACCGGGAAGTCGCGCACCGTCCCGAACGCCTGTATCTCGGTGCCCCTCTGGTGGAGCCAGGGCTGGCTGCTCTCACGCATCTTGGAGGAAGGGTTGACGCTCAAGGTGTCTCTCCTCACTCAGTCGGTTTTATGTCCGATAGAGAGTCTTTCGCCAGGTATGACCTTTAAACACCTACTTAGTGCCGGTTTCACCCCTGTGACAGGGTGACCTGCGGATTCTCCGACAGCCGGGCCGCCGTGCGCTCCGCCGTACGCCTGGCCCAGCGGCCGGTCGTCGCCAGGGCGACCGACAGCACGATCAGCCCGTACAGCGCGTTGACGCGGAACGCCGCGTGCGCGGCCGGGACGAAGGCGGCGTTGGCGCCGGAGACAGTGCTGGAAACGGCGCCGGAGACCATGGACCCCGCGATGGCCACGCCGAGGGACTGGCCGACCTGCCTGCTGGTCGAGGCGACGGCGGCGGCCACCCCCGCCTGCGCGAGCGGCATCCCGGAGACCGCGGTGTTGGTGATCGGGGGGTTGAGCATGCCGAACCCGACGCCGAAGACCGCGTAGATCCCGAGCAGCAGGGGGAGGGGCGTGGTGAGGGTCACCTGGGACAGCAGCGTCCCGGCGGCCGCCAGGCACACGCCCGCGACCACGAGCGGAACGCGCGGGCCGCGGGTGCCGACGAGCCGGCCGGAAAGCGGCCCCACGATCGTCGTGATCACGGCGACCGGCAGCGTGCACAGCCCCGCGGCGAGGGCGGACAGCCCGCGGTTGCTCTGCAGGTAGAGCGTGTTGAGGAACAGGAAGGCCCCCAGGCCGGCGAACCCCGCCACCGCCATGACGGCCGCGCCGGAGAACGGCGCGCTGCGGAAGAAGCGCATGTCGATGAGCGGTTCCGGCCTGCGCAGTTCCCAGACGACCAGCGCGGCGAGGGCCGCCGCCGCGACGGCGAAGCAGGCCGCGCTCACGGCGGCGCCCGCGGCCGGGCCCTCGATGATCCCGTACGTGAGCGTGCCGAGCAGGACGATGACCAGCACCTGCCCGACGGGGTCGATCCTCCGGGCCGAGGGCGCCTTGGACTCGGGGACGTACCGCCAGGTCAGGAACAGCGCGAGCAGGCCGATGGGCACGTTGATCCAGAAGATGGCCCGCCAGTCCACCGTGTCGGTGAGCAGGCCGCCGGCGACCGGTCCGAGCGCCATGCTGACGCCGACCACGCCGCCCCACACGCCGATGGCCTGCGCCCGCTCCCTGCGGTCGGTGAACGTGTTCGTGATGATCGACATGGCCACGGGGTTGAGCATCGACCCGCCCACGGCCTGGAGGATCCGGGCGGCCACCAGCCAGCCCAGGCTCGGGGCGAGGCTGCACAGCAGCGACGCGGCCGTGAAGATCACCAGACCGATCTGGAACGTGCGGCGGCGGCCGATACGGTCGGCCGTCGAGCCGGCGAGCATGAGCAGGCTCGCGAGGGTCAGCGTGTAGGCGTCCACCGTCCACTGCAGGCCGGAGACCGGCGCGTGCAGGTCGCGTCCGAGCGCCGGCAGGGCGACGTTGACGATCGTGTTGTCGAGCGACACGATCAGCAGGCTCATGCAGCAGATGAGAAGGACGAGTATCCGCCGTCGGCGAGTCATTTGCGACATCACACCACACAACCGTACATATCCGGTCATGCAACGCTTGCGGCAGGGCAAACCGAATGAAATTCTGCTCGCATGCGTGCGACGGCGAACGGTATCGAGATCTGCTACGAGGTGTTCGGCGAGCCCGGAGGACGCCCGGTCGTCCTCATCATGGGGCTCGGGGCGCAGATGATCAGCTGGCCGGAGGAGCTGATCGGGCTGCTGGTGGAGTCGGGCCACCGGGTCGTCCGGTTCGACAACCGGGACGCGGGCCTGTCCACCCACTTCACCCCGCCGGACGACCTCACGCCCCCGGCGTCGTACACGCTGGACGACATGGCCGACGACACCGCCGGCCTGATGAACGTGCTGGGCTGGGAGAGCGCCCACGTGGTGGGCGCCTCGATGGGCGGCATGATCGCCCAAAACCTCGCCATCCGCCATCCCGCCCGGGTGCGCACGCTGACCTCGATCATGTCCACGCCCGGGCCCCGGGTGGGGCGTGCCACCGAGGAGGCCATGGCGGCGCTGACGGCGCCCGCCCCGCAGGACCGCGACGAGGCGCTCGCCCGCGCCGTCGAGACCGCGCGGGTCATCGGCTCTCCCGGCTACGAGATGGACGTCGAGCGCGTCACCCGGGTGGCCGCCGAGGCATACGACCGGGCCTTCGACCCCGCGGGCACCGCCCGGCAGTACATCGCGATCCGGCGGTCGGGGGACCGTACGGAGGGGCTGCGCGGGCTCTCGGTGCCCGCACTGGTGATCCACGGCGAGGACGACCCGCTGGTCACCCTCGAAGGCGGGACCGCGACCGCGGACGCCATCCCCGGCGCGAAGCTGCTGACCTTCCCGGGGATGGGCCACGATCTGCCCCGCCCGCTCTGGCCGGTCATCGCGGAGGCGATCACGGAGCTGACCGCACGGGGCTGACCGGACGGGGCTGACGGGGTTTCAGATCTCGAGCTTGTCCTCGATCGCGCGGAGCTGGTGCCGGGCCATCGCGAGGTTGGCCCGGTTGCGGTCGAGGGCGAGGTAGAGGAACAACCCCTTGCCGCCGCGGCCGGTCAGCGGCCGGATGACGTGATACTGCGTGCCCAGCGTGATGAGGATGTCCTCGATCCCGTCGTTGAGCTTGAGCGCGTCCATCGCGCGGAGCTTGGCCTTGACCACCTCGGTGTTGGCCGCGGCGGCCACCTGGAGGTCGAGGTCCTTGGAGCCGCCGAGCGTGCCCAGCGCCATCCCGCTCCCGTAGTCGGCCACCGCCGCGCCGATCGCGCCGTCGATGGTCAGCATCTCCTTGAGGGAGACGTCCATGTTCGCCATGTCTCTTCTCCTGTTCTGGGTTGTCATCCGCGTTCGACGATGGCGGCGATCTTGGCCGCCGCCCTGCGTCCCTCGATCCGGAGCAGGCCGAGGTTGGCTCCCTGGCCCGCGAGAACGGTGAGGACGAGCGTGGGGCCCGCGGCGTAGCACGCGGTGTGCCCCTGGGTGCCGGAGATCAGCGTCTCCTCCAGCCGCCCGATCCTGGCGAGCTCGGTCATCTTCCGGCTCAGCGACAGCAGCGCCGACGTGAGCGCCGCGGTCTGCTCGGTGTCGGCGGCCAGGTCCGTGGTCACGAGCATGCCGTCGATCGTGCACGTGAGCGCTCCGGTGATCTCGGGCGCCCGTTCGCGCAGGACGATCAGTTCCTCGTGTATGTCGTGGCGCAGATCCACCGAGACACCCCTTCCGGCCCGCTTGAGCCATCCGATCACTACAGCGCCTCCAGCGCGTCACGCAGTCTGAGCAGCAGGTTCACGTCGGTCGCGTCGGCGTTCACCTGCGGGAGTTCCGAGGTGGAGCGCCCGGGCTCCCTCGGTTGCGGTGGGAGCGGCTTGGGCGTGCGCTTGGGCAGCGCCGCCGTCTCGGCCGTCACCACCAGGCCGGCCGCCGCGAGCTCCCGTACGGCCAGCAGCGTGGAGTAGGCCGGGTGCCCGAGGCGGCGAGCCAGCTCGACCGGCGTGGCGGTGGAGTCGGCGGCGAGCAGCAGCTCCCACTGCAGCCGGGTGAGCAGCGCGTGCGAGCCGGGGATCCGCCGCAGGGGCGTCACCGGCCGCGCGTCCAGCTCGGCCGACGGCCACGCCCGCTCCAGGCGCGCCCGGCGCCTGGCGCACTCGCGCAGCAGCCCCGGCACGTCGAAGAACCAGTGCACCCCGAGCCAGTGCGCCTCGCCCTCCTTGAACCTGGTCCTCACCGTCTTCGACGGCGCGAGCAGGAAGAAGGCCGCGTCGAGCGTGGCGGACAGCACGCAGAACTCCAGCTCGCCCCGGCTGAGCACCCCCGCGTCCACGAGCAGCGCGCCGCCGTCGCCGCCGGGACCGGCCTCCTGCCGCGCGTGCCGGACCCCGCTCGCGCTGATCCGGCCCGACGCGCCGAGGAGTCCCTCCACGCCGGGCGTGGCCGCGCACTCCACGTACGACACCCGGCCGTGGTCGTAGTAGACCGTGCCCTCCTTGCCCACCCGCAGTGAGCCGGAGGCCTCGTCCTGGGCGAGGCCGGTGAGCACGGCGTCGAGAGTCGGGGCGGCCACCGGTCAGGCTCCCATCAGGAGGCGACCAGCTCGTCGGTGATCGTGCGCAGCCGCCGCCGGGCCAGGGCGAGGTTCGACCGCTCCACGTCCAGGCGCACGCAGAGCAGCAGCGGACCGTCGAACATCATCTCCATGGGCCGCACCAGGTGATAGGCCGTGCCCGTGGTGACGATCACGTCCTCGATCCGGAAGCCCGTCTCCTGGGACGCCAGCGCGATTCCGTCGAGCGTGGCGCGGTACGCCTCGCTGAGCCCCGCGGCCGCCCGCCCGGGATCGGGGATCCCCTTTCCCGCCACGGCCATGCCGCTGGTGTGGTCCACGAGAATGGCGCCGAGCGCCCCCGGGATCGACATGGCCTCGGAAAGGCAGTCCTCTATCCCGATCAACCCGTAACTCCTCGCCTCGCCGGTACAGCGCGGCCAACACTAGAGGAGCAGATGACGGGGTTTCCCGGGCCGAAAACGACTCGGGTAAACGGATTAGTCCGGAAGAATAAGAATTCTTCCTCTCGGAATGGTAATCCCGATTTTCATGAAATTTCCTCATGTCGCCGGGGATGGCGCGCTCACCTCCCGGCAGCGGCCAGAATGGGGGCGTGGAACGCATTCTGGTCAGCGCCTGCCTGCTCGGCAGCAGGGTGAGGTACGACGGCGGGGCGAAGACGAGCGACGACGAACTGCTGGCGCGCTGGCGCGAGGAGGGCCGGTTGGTGCGGTTCTGCCCCGAGGTCGAGGGCGGGCTGCCCGTCCCCCGGCCGCCCGCCGAGATCGAGGGCGGCGCGGGCGGCGCGGCCGTCCTGGCGGGCGCGGCGCGGATCCTGACGCCGGAGGGCGACGACGTGACCGCCGCGTTCCTGTCCGGCGCGCAGCAGGCCCTCGCCGTCGCCCGGTCCTTCGGCGTACGGGTCGCGATCCTCAAGGAGGGCAGCCCGTCGTGCGGGTCGCTGCGGATCTACGACGGCAGCCACCGGGGGAGGATCACCCCGGGGCAGGGTGTGACGACGGCGCTGCTGGAGTCGAACGGCATCCGTGTCTTCGGCGAGGACCGGATCCCGGAGGCCGCCGCCTATCTGGAGGGTCTTGTCACGGAGACAGGGGATCCGAGGTGACGATGACGGCCTTCTCGTCGGGCTTGTGCACCAGGACGTTGTCCACGTAGGACCGCACCGCCGCCTCCAGGCCGACGTCCTTGCCGGCGGCCTCCGACATGTACCAGCGGTGGTCGAGCACCTCGTGGAAGAGCTGGGCCGGCTCCAGCTTGCGCCGCAGATCGGCGGGGGTCGCGTTCACCACCGGCTGGAACACCTCGGCCAGCCAGCGGTGGGCCACGATCGCCTCGTCCTCGTGCCGCAGCCCGTTCGACACGCGGAACGAGTCGAGGTCGTTGAGCAGCCGCCTGGCCTGGTTCTCCTCCACGTCGAGGCCGGTCAGGCGCAGCAGGCGCCGCTGGTGGTGCCCGGCGTCCACGACCTTGGGCCGGACGATCAGCCGGGAGGTGCCCGCCTTGCGGCGCACCATCATCTCGGCGACGTCGAAGCCGAGCGAGTTGAGCCGCCGTACGCGCTGGTCCACCCGGTGCCAGTCGACCTCCTCGATGATCTCGTCCTCGGTCAGCTCGTCCCACAGCCGGTGGTAGCGCTCGACGAGCTGCTCGGCGAAGGCCAGCGGGTCGATGGTCGGGTGGAGCAGGCCGCCCGCCTCCAGGTCGAGCATCTCGCCGTAGATGTTGACGTGCGCCACGTCGATGTCGTGTGACCGCTGGCCCTCGCTGATCGCCGGATGGAGCTCGCCGGTCTCGGCGTCCACCAGATAGGCCGCGAAGGCCCCGGCGTCCCGGCGGAACAACGTGTTCGACAGGGAGCAGTCGCCCCAGTAGAAGCCGGTCAGGTGGAGCCGTACGAGCAGGACCGCGAGCGCGTCGAGCAGGCGGATCAGCGTGTCGGGCCGCACCGAGCCCGACAGCACCGCGCGGTACGGCAGCGAGAACTGCAGGTGCCGCGTGATCAGGGCGGAGTCCAGTTCGGAGCCGTCCGGGGCGGTCCGCCCGGTGACGACGGCGACCGGCTCGACGGCGGGCGCGTCGTGCCGGGCCAGGTCCCACAGCAGCTGGTACTCCCGCTTGGCGTACCGCGTGCTGATCTCCTTGATCGCGTACACCCGGCCGCTGAGCCGGGCGAAGCGCACCACGTGCCGGGAGATGCCGCGGGGGAGCGTCACCAGGTGGTGGACGGGCCACTCTTCCAGGGGGACGTCCCACGGCAGGCGGATCAGGTCGGGGTCGCTGGGGGCGCCGGTGATCTGCAGGGGCACCAATCGCTCCTTATCTGGGGGCTTCCACACAAGTGTCGCGGATAGAGTCGGGCGCTATGACGCTGGTGGACGAGTTCATCGACTGGTACCTGGCCGAGAACCCGGTCAGGGCGGCCCTCCTCGGGGCCGACGGATACGACCGCACGCTGGGCGACCTCAGCGCGGCCGCCTTCACCGCACGGGAGCGGGCGGCCGAGGAGTGGCTGCGCAAGCTGTCGGAGGCGACGCCCGAGAGCCCCGAAGACGAGATCGACAGGGACCTGGTCGCCGCGCATCTGCGCGGGGAGATCGCCCAGGCCCGCTGGCCGGAGTGGCGGCGCGAACCCGCCGCCTACCTCGGGGTGATCTTCGGGTCGATGTTCACGCCGTTCCAGCAGCGCCTCAAGCCGGAGGCCGAGCTGGTCGACGCCGCCGTCGCGCGGCTGGCCGAGGTGCCCGCAGTGCTCGCCGCCTGCCAGGCCAACCTGGACCCCGATCTCGCCGCCGACCTGCTGGTCAAGCGCGGCCTCGACCAGGCCCGTACGGGACGCCGCTTCCTGACCGGGACGCTGCCCGCGCTGGTCGGCGACCCGGACCTGCGGGCGCGGCTGGCCGCGGCCGCCGAGCCCGCCGCCGACGCGTTCGACGGGCTGGTGCGCTTCCTGGAGGGCTTCGAGGCCCACGGCACCTGGCGGATGGGTGAGGAGCTCTACTCCGCGCTGCTGCGCGAGCAGGAGATGCTCGGGTACGGCGCGGCGGAGCTGCACGAGAAGGGCCGCCAGGCCTGGGCCGAGCTGGACACGCGGATGACCGAGGTCGCCGCCCGCCTCGGCTCCGGCAGCTGGCGGGAGGCGATGGAGTCGCTCATGGACGACCACCCGCCGACCCTGGAGGCCATGCGCGCCGAGTATGAGGCCGAGACGCTGCGGGCGCGTGAGTTCGTCCGTGAGCGCGGGCTGGTGACCTTCCCCGAGGGGGAGGTGTGCCGGGTCGAGCCCTCGCCGGAGTTCCAGCGGCCCATCATCGCCGTGGCCAGCTACCTCGCCCCGCCGCCGCTGTCGTCCTCGCGGGATGGCGTCTTCTTCGTGCCCTACACGCCGGACGGCTTCACCGAGGAGCAGGTGCGGCAGCGGCTGCGTACCAACTCGCGCGCCCAGATGCCCTCGATCAGCGTGCACGAGGCCTACCCCGGCCACCACTGGCACCTGTCCTGGATGGCCGGCAACCCGCACCGCGCCCGCAAGATCTTCCGTACGCCCTACTTCGTGGAGGGCTGGGGGCTCTACGTCGAGAAGCTCATGCACGAGCAGGGCTACTTCGACACGGCCGAGACCGAGCTCGCCCACCTCGACTGCCGCATCTGGCGCGCCGCCCGAATCGTGGTGGACACCGCGCTGCACTGCGACGACATGTCGATCGAGCAGGCGGAGGAGTTCCTCACCACGAAGGCGTCGCTGTCGCCGGGCACGGCCGCCGGTGAGGTCAGCCGCTACTGCGCCTGGCCCACGCAGGCGCCCTCGTACCTCACGGGGGCACTGGAGATCGAGCGGATCCGGGCCGACTACGGGGGCGACCTGCGGACCTTCCATGACACGATCGCGGGCTCGGGCGGTCTCCCGCTCGGCCTCGCCAGGAAGGTCGTACTGGGTTAGCCGGATTCGTCAGCCGGCGAGAGCGCGTTCGATGACGGCGGTGAGCTGGTCCTCGGTGAGCACCGAGGGCCGGCCCACCCCGAGAGCGCGGACGTAGACCTCGCACAGCCACTCCAGCAGGCGCGTCGCCTCGAACGCCTGCTCCAGGCCGCCGCCGATCGTCACCGCGCCGTGGCTGGCCATCAGGGCGGCCTGCCTGTCCCTGATCGCGGCGATCACGTTGTCCGCCAGCTCGGGCGTGCCGTACGTCGCGTACGCCGCGACCCGGACGGCGCCGCCGAGCAGCAGGGCGTTGTAGTGGATCGGCGGCAGCTCGGTCATGGTCGAGGCGACCACGGTCGCGAAGACCGAATGGGTGTGCACCACCGCGCGGGCATCGGTCGCCCGGTACAGCGCGAGATGCGTCGGCGTCTCCGAGGAGGGCTTGCGCTCCCCGTCCACGACCCGCCCTTCGAGGTCGACCACGGGGCAGTCCTCCGGGCGCAGCCGGTCGAGCGCCACACCGGAGGGCGTGACGGCGACCAGATCGCCGTCCCGGGCGCTCAGGTTTCCCGATGTGCCGATGACCAGGCCGAGGGCCGCCGCCCGCCGACCGTACTCGCAGAGCTCACGCCGCAGCTCATCCACCCGCTCGTCCACCCGGGCGAATCTACACAATCGGCGGTGTTTCGTGATGTCCTGATCTCATGTACGACGCTTCCGAATGGCGCCGCGATGGGGACACGATCCGCAGGACCGTGGTCGCCCGAGACTTCCGTACGGCCATCGCGATCGTGAACGACATCGCCGAACAGGCCGAGGCGCTGAACCACCATCCCGACATCGACATCCGGTGGCGGACCCTGCATCTGACGCTGACCACCCACGACGCCGGCGGTCTGACCGACCTCGACTACAAGCTCGCCGCGCGCATCGACGCCATCGTGGCCGACCACGAGGCCGGATCGCCGCAGTAGGCGCTCATGATCTCGCCGGGTAGAGGGCCACGACGGGGATGACGCGCGAGGTACGCGTCTGGTACTCCGCGAAGACCGGGACCAGCTCGGCCTGGCGGGCGTAGAAGCGGTCGCGCTCCTCCCCGGCCAGCGGCACGGCCGTGGCGGTGAACGTCTCGATCGCCGTCCCGTCGCCCACCTCGACGGTTACCGTGGGATTCGCCAGCAGGTTGTGATACCAGTCGGGATGGCGCGGCGCGCCCGCGTAGGAGGCGAAGACGAGCAGTCTGTCCCCGTCACGCAGGCATGCGACGGGGTTCGTCCGGGCGGTGCCCGTTCTGGCGCCCGTGGTCGTCAGCAGGATCAGCGGCGTTCCCTCGAACGGCCCGCCGACCTTGCCGCCGTTCGCCCGGAACTCCTCGATGATCTTGTCATTCCACTCGGACATGCTGCGATGGCTCCTGAACCTCGATGTGAAGCTATTCAAAGATCAACATAGCCAACGGATCACGGCCTGAGCCCGGACGGGGAGCTGGGGCGCTGCGAACCGGCACGAGGATGCAATCAGTGCTGGTACCGGTATGAATCCTGCATAAAGCTCATGCCGGGCAATTAGGTCCGATTCTATTCGCGGGCCTGTGATTCCACCTTATTGGCTCGTCGGCTTGCCGTGCTCGCGCGACATCTGAAAAAATTAATACAGGTTTTCGAATTCGAGCGAGGAGATGTGATGGATCTGTTCGACTTCGATCCTGTTCCTCCTCGTCGTTCGAATATTGACGATGACGGCTGGTGGGATCGGCTGACTGCCGATTCTCCGTTGTGGTCGACGGAGGGTTCGCTCGCCCGCGACGACACTGTGGAAAACGACACGGCCACCGCCACCGGGACCATGGGCGGTGAGGCCGCCGATGATGCCGGTAATCGCCGGGGCCGGTCGTCGTGGGTGCTGGTGGCCTCGGTGCGGGAGTCGGCGCAGGCGTTGGCGCTGGCGCCGGTCCCCGACGATGCGGACATCTGCCTGGCCGAGGCCGAGGAGTTGTTGTTCGCCCGGGATCGGATCACGTCTGCTCTTGCGGATCGGGTGGGGCGGGTGCATCGGGCGGGGCAGGCCAAGCAGTATGGGCATGCCTCCACCCGTAGCTGGCTGCGCACCTCGGGCGGGATGACCGTCGCCGGTGCGGGCCGGCTGCTGACGTTGGCGGTGGAGCTGGCCCGCCTGCCCCTCGTGCGGGAGAAGTTCGCTACGGGTGCGTTGGCGGCGGGGGTGGCAGAGGCCATCTGCGGGGCGATCTCCGGGTTGCCGGATGAGCAGGCCGCCCTGGCCGAGCCGATCCTGCTGGAACTGGCGGCCAAGACGGGTGCGGCGGAGGTGGCCAAGGCGGGCCGTTATCTGCGGGCCGTGCTGGATCCCGACGGTGAGGACCGCGATGAGCGGGCCGATTACGGGCGGCGGTTCCTGCGGGTCCGCCCCGGCAAGGGCGGCGGGCTGGAAGGGGAGTTCTATCTGCCGCGTGAGCACGCCGCCCGGTTGCAGGCGCTACTGGACGCCTACGCCAAACCA
>NZ_JBDJAW010000074.1 GCF_039649665.1 Microbispora sp. ZYX-F-249
CCGACTGGAGGGTCGCGTTGGTCTCGCCGTACGGCGGGCGGAACAGCTTGGGCGCCGAGCCGGTGGCCTGCTGGATGGCCTGCTGGGTCCGCTGCAGCTCGGACTGGATCTGCGAGCTGCTCATCTGGGGCAGGTGGGGGTGGGTGTAGCTGTGGTTGCCGACCCACATGCCCGCGTCGACCTGGGCGCGGACCAGGGACGGGTTGGCGGCGGCGTTCTGGCCGATGTTGAAGAACGTGGCCCGCAGGCCGTTGGCCTTCAACGTGTTCAGCAGGTTCGTGGTGTTGCTGGGGTTCGGGCCGTCGTCGTAGGTCAGCCCGACGTACCCGCCGCTACAGTCGGCCGCCTGCGCGGCCGTGGCGGACACGGCCACGGTCGCGAGCGCCGCTGTGACGACGCCCGCGAGCGCCGTGGCGAGCATCTTGCGTAAGCCTGCACTTTTTGCGGTGGGCACGGCGCTATCGGCCATGTCTGCTCCTTTCGGGGGCTCTGATCGGGCGCCGGGAACTGGTCTGGTGGCACGTCGCCATGCGAGGGGAGGCGCCACCCGGCCCGGGGTTCGCCGGGGGCATCATTCTGGGAAGCGCCGTTGAAACATGTCAAAGATTTGTTAGAAACGTTTCAGCGATAATCGGTCAAGCGCGGGGTCGCGCTGCCGGAACACCGATGAAGCTTTCACGTCGTCGCGGACTCCGGCGGGCGGAGCGCGAGCGCGTGCTCGTCGGTCCTCGCGTCGTACCGGCGGAACCGGGGCAACGCGACCGCCATCAGCCCGACCGCGGCCACGCACAGCAGGCCGCCCGCCCCGAGGGAGAAGCGGGTGCCGCCCAGCTGGGCCATGAACCCGGCCCGCGCGTCGCCCAGCATCGGGCCGGCTGAGTAGGACAGCAGTTCGATGCCCGCGAGCCGTCCACGGTAGGAATCCGGAATCGTCTGGTTCCAGATGGTGCCGCGGAACAGGCCGCTCACCATGTCGGCGCCCCCGGCGACGGCGAGGAACAGGAACATCAGCCAGATGTCCGGCATCAGGGCCGCGAGGGCCACCGCGACGCCCCACAGGGCGGCCGAGACGACGACGGCGAGCCCGTGCCGATGGACGTGTGCCGTCCAGCCCGAGGTGAGGGAGGCGATCACCGCGCCGACGCCGCCGGCCGCATACAGGACGCCGACGGCCTTGGACGCGCCGAGGTCCTCGGCCAGGAACGGGAACAGCGCGGTGGAACTGGCGAAGGCCATCGCGGCGATGTCCACGAGATAGGTGCCCATCAGGTCGGGCCGCCGCAGTGCGTACCGCACGCCTTCCAGCAGGGAACGCAGCGACGCGGGGGTGGGCTCCTCGGCGCGGGGGACCGGGCCGACCCGGACCAGCAGCGCGAGGGACAGCAGGAACGAGGCGACGTCGACGCCGTAGGAGGCGGCCGGTCCGAGCGAGGCCACGAGGAGACCGCCCGCCGCCGGTCCCGCGATCATGGCGGCGTTGCGGACCAGGCCCTGCAGCGCGAACGCCGCGGGCATCCGGTCCAGCGGCAGCACCCGGTTGATCATCGCCTGCTCGCTGGGAGACCGTATGCTCCCGAGCCCGGCGGCCAGCGCCCCGGCGACGTACAGCACCCAGACCTGCGGCCGGGGCAGCAGCGCGTTGACGAGCAGGAGGACCGAGCACAGGCACAGCCCGAGCTCGCTGAGTATCACGATCCTGCGCCGGTCGTGCGCGTCCGCGATCGCGCCGCCCCACAGGCCGCAGACCACCATCGGGACGAACTCGGCCATGCCCACCAGGCCCACCGCCACGTAGGACTCGGTGAGCTGCTTCATCTGGTACGGCACGGCCACGGTGGTGACGACCGTGCCGAGCGTGGTGATCAACCCGGAGCCGAGTAGCAGGCGGAAGTCGCGGAACTCCCGCAACGGGCTGAGATCCAGTCTCAGCCGCCGGGCGAGGGACGTCAGGGAACGGGCAGGAGCGTCCGGCACGACGAGCCATCTCATCCGTTCGGCCGGGGAGAGGCAACTCGTTTTCCGGACTTCCCGCGTCGGACGCTCCGTCCCCCCCGCCGGGTGACAGTGCGAGCGTGGCGGGAATGCTGACCCTGCGGCTCGGCCGCGCGCCCGGACGGACGCCCGGCCCCGGCGGAGGGAGTCGGCATGGGCGTCACCCGGTGCCCGACGATCATGCTTCGCGTCCTGACCGTGCCGGCTCTCGTCCTGGCCGCGGCAGCTGTGCCTGCCGTGCCTGTGCCTGCCGTGCCCGTGCCTGCCGTGCCCGTGCCTGCCGTGCCCGTGCCTGCCGTGCCTGTGCCTGCCGCCGCGCCGGGGACGGCCGACGCCGTACGGCGGGCCGACGCCGTGCGGTGGCCGCGTGACGCGGAGGAGGCGCTGGGCGCCGTGCTCGACCGGGCGGTGAGCGAGGGGTCTCCCGGCGCGCTGGCCCAGGTCTCCAGTGCGGGCCGGACGACCACGGTCACGCGCGGCGTGGCCGACACCGTGACCCGGCAAGCACCCCGCGCGGACATGCGCTTCCGGATCGGCAGCACGACCAAGACGTTCGTCGCCACGGTCGTCCTGCAACTGGTCGCCGAGGACCGCCTGCGCCTGGACGACACGCTCGAACGGTGGCTGCCGGGGCTGGTCACGGGCAACGGCAACGACGGGCGGGCCATCACCGTCCGGATGCTGCTCAACCACACCAGCGGGCTGTTCAACTACACCAAGGACCACCATGTGCCGGACGCGCTCGAACGCGATCCGCTCACGACATTCACGCCGCGCCGGCTGGTGGGCTACGCGCTCGGCCACCCTCCGGTGTTCCCACCCGGCACGTCCTGGCAGTATTCGAACACCAACTACGTCCTGCTCGGAATGCTGATCGAGCGGGTGACCGGGCACACGTACTCCAGGGAGGTCGCAGCGCGCGTCCTGCACCCGCTGGGCCTGCGGGCCACCTACTTTCCCGGCACCTCGCCGGACGTCCGCACTCCCTTCATCCATAGGTACAGCAAGGACGGCCTCTCGCGCTTCAACCCGTCCTGGGCCGGGGCCGCCGGTGAGATGGTCTCCACGGTCGGCGACCTGAACCGCTTCGACTCCGCGCTGCTCTCCGGTCGCCTGCTGCCGGCCGCACTGCTGCGGGAGATGCTCACTCCGACGCCGAAGTCCGACGTCTTCCATGGGCAGGGTCCGTACCGGTACGGGCTGGGCGTCATGATGGTCACCCTCCCCTGTGGCGTCACCGTGTACGGGCACGGCGGCACGATCTTCGGATCGCTCACCTGGATGGCCGGCACCCGCGACGGCCGCCACACGCTGTCCTTCGACCTGAACGGCGACAAGGTGAACCAGGGGGAGATCACCACGGCGGCGAACGTGGCGGAGTTCTGCCCGGCGGCCCCGTCCCCCCGCAGCCGGCGGCCGCGAGGGGGTACCGCGCTCCACCGTGGTCGATCAGGCGGGGACCTTGTCGAGGAAGCCGTACACGCCGCGGATGCGGCCGTCCTCGTCGAGCCTCACCACGTCGAAGCCGATCACGACCGGCTCTGCCGCGCTTGCGGGGCTTTCCGGGCCGAGATGCCAGGTGAAGCGCGCGATGTCGTGGTGGCCGTCCACGGGCCCGCCCAGGGTGAACACGAACCCCGGGAACATCTCCTGCGCCCCGGCGATCACCGCGGCGATACCGTCGTGTCCGGTGACGGCGGCCAGTGGGTCGGTGTAGCCGCCGTCCTCGGCCCACAGCTCCGCCACCGCCTTCGCCCTGGCCTCGGGGTCGCGCTCGTTCCAGGCGGCGATGTAACGCTCGGCCAGGGCGGTGTAGTCGGTCATTTCCACTCCTTCGGGGATGTCTTCCGTGACGACACGTGAACCGTGTCACGGGCCCCGGGGGAGTGGCGATTACGCGGCAGGTAACGCTAAAGGCCCAGGGTCTCCTTGCGCAGGTGGGTCTTGAGCACCTTGCCGCCGGGATTGCGCGGCAGTTCGGTCTCCCTGAACCAGAACCGCACCGGCACCTTGAACGCCGCGATGCGGCCGCGCAGGAACTCCTGGAGCTCCTCGCCGGTGGCGGCGGCGCCCTGCTTGAGCCGTACGACCGCGCCGACCTGCTCGCCCAGCTCGTCGTCGGGGATGCCGATCACCGCCGCGTCGTCCACCGCGGGATGCTCGAACAGGGCGGCCTCGACCTCGGCGCAGTAGACGTTCTCGCCACCCCTGATGACCATGTCCTTGGCGCGGTCGACGATGTAGACGAAGCCGTCCTCGTCGATGCGGGCCAGGTCTCCGGTGTGCAGCCAGCCGTCCACGAACGTCTCGGCCGTGGCGTCCGGGCGGTTCCAGTAGCCCATGATGACGATCGGCCCGCGCATGCACAGCTCGCCGACCTCGCCGGGCGGAAGTTCGGCGCCGAGCGGGTCGCAGACCTTCACGTCCACGACGGCGAGCGGCAGCCCGATGCTGTCGGGCTTGGCCAGATAGTCGGCGCCGCTGTTGTAGATCGCGAGCGCCGTTGTCTCGGTCATGCCGTACCCGTTGGCGGGCGTGCGGTTGGGGAGCGTCTCGGTGAGCCGCTCCAGCAGCTTCGGCGGGGCCGGGGCGCCACCGTACGAGATGGAGCCGAGCGAGGAGACGTCGTGCTTGTCCAGGTCGGGGTGGGACAGCAGCTGCCAGGCGTTGGTCGGCACGCCGCTCATCACCGTGACCTGCTCGCGCTCGATGAGCTCCAGGGCCCGCTTGGGGTCCCACTTGTACATCAGCACGAGCCCGCCGCCGCTGAACATCGTGGTCATCAGTACGGCGAAGCACCCGGTGACGTGGAAGAGGGGCACGGTGAGCAGGGTGATCCTGCGCTTCTCGGCCGCCGTGGCCACGTCCCTGCCGGCCATGGCCACGGTGCGCATCATCGCGTACGCCACGGTCATCGGCGCCTGGCCGAGGTTGCGGTGGCTGCCGAGGGCGCCCTTGGACCTGCCCGTGGTGCCGGAGGTGTAGAAGATCGTGGCGGGGTCGTCGGGGCCGATCTCGACCTGCGGCAGCGTCACGTCGGCCCGGACCTCGCCGAGGACCTCCGCCCAGTTGGCGCCCTCGCCGCGCGTGACGATCATCGGCAGGCCGCTGCCGGCCATCCGGGCGGCGCGCTCGCCGTCGGCGATCACGACCTTGGCGCCCGAGTCGTCCAGGCCGTACGCCAGTTCCTGCTCGGTCCACCAGGCGTTGAGCGGCACGGCCACCGCGCCGGCGGCGAGCACGGCGGAGAAGGAGATGATCCATTCCGGATAGTTGCGCATGGCGACGGCGACGCGGTCGCCCCTGCGCACGCCGAAGTCGTCCACGAGACGGTTGGCGAGCGTCGCGGCCAGCCGGAAGTGCTCCTCGTAGGTGATGCGCTCGTCCTCGTAGACCACGAACACCTTGTCCCCGTGGAACCGGGTGATCTCCAGGAGGGACCGGAACGTGGCCGGAGCATGCTTCCATGCCCGGATCTTGTGACCGCCGACCTCGACCTCGTCCATCTCGAAGAGCTGCCCGGGCGCCGTGAGCTGGGCCTGGACCTGTTCGTTCGTGATCGTCATGCTGGCGCACTCCCGGATTCGTTCGTCAACCGGAGGTTTCACGATACCGACCGGTAGGTACGTCGGCTAGATGTCCACTACTCGGAACGCTGCTTGCATGCTCATGCTTTGCGTTGCATACTCTCTACACCAGCAAGAACATGAGGTCTGCTGCATGACCATGCAGTGATCGTGGAGAATCGGGGGCGCGGATGAGGGCGGCGATCGCCGGAGCCAGCGGCTATGCGGGAGGAGAACTCCTCCGCCTGCTGCTCGGCCATCCCGACATCGAGATCGGCGCGCTGACCGCGGCGTCCAGCGCGGGCACGAGGCTCGGCGCCCACCAACCCCACCTGCCGTCGCTGGCCGACCGGGTGATCGAGCAGACCACCCCCGACGTGCTCGCCGGCCACGACGTCGTCTTCCTCGCCCTCCCGCACGGCCAGTCGGCCGCGGTCGCCGCCGAACTCGGCGACGGCACGCTCGTCGTCGACTGCGGCGCCGACTTCCGGCTGACCAGTGCGCAGGAGTGGACAGCATTCTACGGCGGCGCCCACGCCGGCACGTGGCCCTATGGCCTGCCCGAGCTGCCCGGCCAGCGTGAGATCCTGCGCGGCGCCCGGCGCATCGCCGTCCCGGGCTGTTATCCGACGGCCGCGACGCTGGCGTTGTTCCCCGCCTTCGCGGCCGGGCTGGCCGAGCCCGACGTCGTGGTCGTCGCCGCGAGCGGCACCTCCGGGGCCGGCCGGGCGCCCAAGGCCCATCTGCTCGGCAGCGAGGTCATGGGCTCCGTCAGCGCGTACGGCGTGGGCGGGGTGCATCGGCACACTCCAGAGATGGAGCAGAACCTGTCGGCGGTCGCCGGACGGCCGGTCCGGGTGTCGTTCACGCCGACCCTCGCACCGATGAGCCGAGGCATTCTCGCCACCTGCACGGCCCCCGCCGCCTCCGGCGTCACCGCCGCCACGCTCCGCGAGGCGTACGAGACCGCGGTGAAGGACGAGCCGTTCCTCCACCTGCTGCCCGAGGGGATCTGGCCCGCGACCGCGATGACGGTCGGGGCCAACACGGCGGTCCTGCAGGTCACCCTCGACGAGCGAGCCGGGCGGATCGTCGCCGTCGTCGCCATCGACAACCTCACCAAGGGCACCGCGGGCGGCGCGATCCAGAGCGCCAACCTCGCTCTCGGCCTGCCGGAAGAAGTCGGACTTCCCACCAATGGAGTCGCCCCGTGAGCAAGATCGTCCCCCTCGGAGGAGCGCGCATGAGCGAGCGAACCGATAGGCAGAGCGCGATTCGCGCGGCACTGACCTGCGCGCTTTCCGCACGACGTGATTCCGAGCTCGCACACGAGGGGGCGGCATGAGCGTCACCGCACCGCTGGGTTTCCGCGCCGCCGGAGTCGCCGCCGGGATCAAGAGCGGCGGCGCCCGTGACCTCGCCCTGGTCGTCAACGACGGCCCCTCGCGCGCCGCGGCCGGCGTCTTCACCCGCAACCGCTTCAAGGCCGCACCGGTCCTGTGGTCGGCCCAGGTCCTCGGCGGAGGCCGGGTCAGGGCCGTCGTCCTGAACTCCGGCGGCGCCAACGCCTGCACCGGGCCGCTGGGTTTCCAGGACACCCACGCCACCGCCGAGAAGGTCGCCGAGGTCCTGGACGACTCCGCGGCCGAGGTCGCGGTCTGCTCCACCGGACTGATCGGCGAGCGGCTGCCGATCGACGCGCTGCTCGGCGGCGTGGGGACCGCGGCCGCCCAGCTCAGCCGCGACGGCGGCCTGGCGGCGGCCGACGCGATCCGGACCACCGACACCGTCAGCAAGATCTCCTTCCGCCGCGGGGAGAACGGCTACATGGTCGGCGGCATGGCCAAGGGCGCGGGGATGCTCGCGCCGGCGCTCGCCACGATGCTGTGCGTGCTCACCACCGACGCCGACCTCACCGCCGAGGAGCTCGACACGGTGCTGCGCAGGGCCACCTCCGTGACGTTCGACCGTCTCGACACCGACGGATGCATGTCGACCAACGACACGGTGCTGCTGCTCGCCAGCGGCGCGTCGGGCGTGCGCCCCGACCTCGCCGAGTTCGAGAAGGTCGTCACCGCCGTCTGCGCCGACCTGGCCCGGCAGCTTCTCGTCGACGCCGAGGGCGCCACGAAGGCGATCGCCATCGAGGTCGTCGGCGCGGCGTCGGAGGAGGACGCGGTGGCGGTGGGCCGTGCGGTGGCCCGCTCGAACCTGCTCAAGTGCGCCATCCACGGCGAGGACCCCAACTGGGGCCGCGTGGTCAGCGCGGTCGGCACCACCGACGCCGTGTTCGAGGCCGAGCGGGTCAACGTGGCGGTCAACGGCATCTGGATCTGCCGCGGCGGCGCGGCGGGGGACGACCGTGCCAAGGTCGACCTGCGGCCCCGCGACGTGACCATCACCGTCGACCTGTCCGCGGGCCCGCACACCGCGACCGTGCACACCACCGACCTCACGGCGGCGTACGTCCACGAGAACTCGGCGTACTCGTCATGAGCGTCAGGCGGAACGGCGCCCTGGACAAGGCGCACACCCTGATCGAGGCGCTGCCCTGGCTGGCGCGCTTCCACGGCGCGACCGTCGTCATCAAGTACGGCGGGAACGCGATGACCGAGGAGCACCTGCGGGCCAAGTTCGCGGCCGACGTGGTGTTCCTGCGTTACGCCGGCCTCCGGCCGGTGATCGTGCACGGCGGCGGCCCGCAGATCCAGTCGCACCTCGACCTGCTCGGGATCGACAGCCACTTCGTGTCCGGGTTGCGGGTGACCACGCCCGAGGCGATGCAGGTGGTCAGGATGGTCCTGGTCGGCCAGGTCAACCGCGACGTGGTCGGCCTGATCAACGGGCACGGCCCGTTCGCGGTCGGCATGTCCGGCGAGGACGCCCACCTGTTCACCGCCGAGCGCAAGCACGTCGTCGTGGACGACGTCAAGGTCGACATCGGCCAGGTCGGAGAGATCGTCCGGGTCGAGGCCGGAGCCGTGCGGGCGCTGCTCGACGACGGCCGCATCCCGGTGGTGTCCTCCGTGGCCCGCGGCGAGGACGGCGGGATCTACAACGTCAACGCCGACACCGCCGCGGCCGCTCTCGCCGTGGCGCTCCAGGCGTCGAAGCTCATCGTCCTCACCGACGTCGAAGGGCTGTACGCCGACTGGCCTCGCAGCGAGGAGGTCGTCAGCCGCATAGGGGCGTCCGAACTCGCCGCGTTGCTGCCCTCGCTGTCCAGTGGCATGGTGCCGAAGATGGAGGCATGTCTGACCGCCGTGCGCGGCGGTGTCCCGCAGGCCCACGTGCTCGACGGGCGGGTGCCGCACGCGCTGCTGCTGGAGGTCTTCACCGACGAGGGCATCGGGACGATGGTCGAGCCCGACGCCGCCGCGGCGGCGCCGGACGGGATCGGGGCGACGGCGGACGGTGCCGTCAACGGGGAGGTTGCCAGATGACCACCAACGACGAACTGCGCGCACGCTTCGAGGCGGCGTTCATGCGCAACTACGGTGTGCCGCCCGTCGCCATCGCCCGCGGTGAGGGCTGCACTGTCTGGGACGTGGACGGACGCCGCTACCTCGACCTCATCGGCGGCATCGCGGTCACCTCGCTCGGGCACAACCACCCGGCCCTGGTCGGGGCGGTGTCCCGGCAGGCGGCCACCCTCGCGCACACCTCGAACCTGTTCCTGCACGAACCCGAGGTGCTGCTCGCCGAGAAGCTGCTCGCCCTGCTCGGGGAGCCCGCTCGGGTCTTCCTCGCCAACTCCGGCACCGAGGCCAACGAGGCGGCGGTCAAGATCGCCATCAAGTACGGCAGGACGCGCGGCCGCGGCTACATGGTCGCGGCGGAGAACGGCTTCCACGGCCGCACGCTCGGCGCGCTGTCGCTCACCGGCAAGCCGTCGATCCGCGACCAGTTCGGGCCGTTCCCGCTCGACGTGCGGTTCGTCCCGTACGGCGACGCGGACGCGCTGAAGAACGCCGTGACCGAGGACTGCGCCGCGGTCTTCCTGGAGCCCACCCAGGGCGAGGCCGGGGTCGTCCCGCCGCCCGAGGGGTACTTCCGGGCCGCCAGGGAGATCTGCTCCTCGGCGGGGGCGCTGCTCGTCGCCGACGAGATCCAGTCGGCCATCGGCCGTACGGGGCACTGGTTCGCACACCAGGCGGAAGGGGTCGTCCCCGACGTGCTGACGCTGGCCAAGGGCCTCGGCGGAGGCCTGCCGATCGGGGCGTGCGTGGGCTTCGGCCCGGCCGGCGAGGTCTTCGCCAAGGGCGACCACGGCTCGACCTTCGGCGGCAACCCGATCTCGTCCGCGGCGGCGCTCGCGGTGCTGGACACGATCGAGCGCGACGGACTGCTCGGCAACGTCGCCAAGGTTGGAGCGCTGCTGTCCGAGGGCATCTCCGCCGTGCGGCACCCGCTGCTCAAGGGAGTCAGGGGACGAGGGCTGTGGCTGGCCGCCGTGCTCACCGCGCCGAAGTCCGCGCAGGTGCAGGCGGCGGCGCAGGAGGCAGGTTTCCTTGTCAACGCCCTTCAGCCCGACGCGGTACGGCTCGCGCCGCCGCTTGTGATCACCGAGTCCGACGTTCGGACCTTCCTCGACGCGCTGCCCGGCATCCTGGAGACCGCAAATGCCTGATGACGACCTCCTGACCCCCGACGACGGCCCGAGCCAGGGCGGCTACCCCGCGCGGGTGGGGCAGGGCGCGGACCCGGCGCGTATTGGGCACGGCGCGGACCCGGCGCGAGTCAGGCACTTCCTGCGGGACGACGACCTGTCGCCGGAGGAGCAGGCACAGGTGCTCGACCTGGCCGAGGCGATGAAGAAGGACAGGTTCGGCTACCGGCCCTTCGCGGGCCCCCGCACGGTCGCCGTGCTGTTCGACAAGCCCTCCACCCGCACCCGGGTCTCCTTCACCGTCGGCGTCGCCGAGCTGGGCGGCCAGCCGCTGGTCATGGACCTCGGCACGTCGCAGATGGGACGCGGCGAGCCGGTCGAGGACACCGCGCGGGTGCTGTCCCGGCAGGTCGCGGCGATCGTGTGGCGGACGGCGGGCCAGGAGCGCATCGAGGCGATGGCGGCCCATTCGACTGTGCCGGTGGTGAACGCGCTGACCGACGAGTTCCACCCCTGCCAGATCCTCGCCGACCTGCAGACGATCCGGGAGCACAAGGGTTCGCCGAGGGGTCTCACTCTCGCCTACCTCGGCGACGGCGCCAACAACATGGCCCACTCCTACCTGCTGGGCGGGGCCACGGCCGGCATGCACGTCCGGGTCGGGGCGCCGGCGGGCTACCTGCCCGACGCCCTGGTCATGGAGCGGGCGGCCGAGATCGCGGCGGCGACGGGCGGCTCGGTCACGGCGGTGAGCGACCCGGGGGCCGCGGTGGCCGGGGCGCATGTCGTCGCCACCGACACCTGGGTGTCCATGGGGCAGGACGGCAAGGACGAGCGGGTCGCGGCCTTCGCCTCCTACCAGGTGTCCGCCGCCCTGCTCGGCCTCGCGGACCCGGACGCGATCGTCCTCCACTGCCTTCCGGCATATCGGGGGATGGAGATCGCCGCGGACGTCATCGACGGGCCGCAGAGCGTCGTGTGGGACCAGGCGGAGAACCGGCTGCATGCCCAGAAGGCACTGCTGCACTGGCTGGCGACGCGGGGCGCGGAGGGGTCGTGACCATCCCGCTCACCAAGGCGGCCCGGCACGCTCGCATAGTGGAGCTGCTGACCAGGCACAAGGTGCGCTCGCAGCCCGAGCTGGCCAAGCTTCTGGCGGAGCAGGGAGTGGAGGTCACCCAGGCCACGCTCTCCCGGGATCTCGACGAGCTGGGTGCGCTGAAGCTGAGGGCCGACGACGGCACGCTGGTCTACGCGCTGCCAGGTGAGGGCGGGGGCCGGATCCCCCTCTACCGCACCGGCGCCACGAACGGGTTGCCGGAGAACCCCGACGCGCGGCTGCGGAGGATCGCGGAGGAGCTTCTGGTGTCGGCCGAGGCGTCGGCCAACCTCGTGATCCTGCGTACGCCGCCGGGAGCGGCGCAGTTCCTCGCCTCGGCCATCGACCACGCGGGCTGGGAATCCATCCTCGGCACGGTGGCCGGTGACGACACGATCCTCGTGATCAGCCGTGACCCCACCGGAGGGCAGGGGCTGGCGGAGTCTCTGCTCAACCTCGCCACCCGCCGCACGCCCGACGTGAGCAGGCACAAGCTCGCCGCGGAGGTCCGCCCCCACGACAGCGAAGAGCGGGACCAGTGACGGAATGGGCAGTGCCGGCATCCTCCGGCGCGGTCGCCGTCGCCGAAAGGAAGGGCCTGCCGATCGACCTCGCCGAGAGGTCGAGGCACTCGATCGACGAGAACGAGATCACGGCCGCGCGGGACTCCCGCCAGGTTTGATCGACTCGGCATACGCCCCGGTTCCGGTGCAGGGACCGGGGCGTACGTCGGCTAAGGTCGCGGATTAGTCCCGCAAAGGATCCGCGTGAAGAATCGCGCCGAGGGTTCATCCGAGAAGCCGGACCAGGCGCAAGGATCTACGTACGACGGCCCGGGCGGGAACGGTGCGCGGTCATCTTTTCGGCAGGGACTCGAATATCGGAGGGAGAAGACGGTGGCGGACAACAAGCCGATGAGGCTCTGGGGTGGCAGGTTCGAGGGGGGACCCGCGGACGCCCTCACGCGCCTGTCGGTGAGCGTGCAGTTCGACTGGCGGCTCGCGCCGTACGATCTGCTTGCCTCGCGCGCGCACGCGCGGGTGCTGCACCGCGCCGGGCTGCTGACGCAGGAGGAGCTCGACCGCATGCTGGGCGCGCTCGACGACCTCGACCGGGCCTGCCGCAAGGGAGAGTTCCGCCCCACCGTGGCCGACGAGGACGTGCACACGGCACTGGAGCGCGGCCTGCTCGAACGGCTCGGCTCGCTGGGCGGCAAGCTCCGCGCCGGCCGCAGCCGCAACGACCAGATCGCCACCGACCTGCGCCTCTACCTGCGCGACCACGTCCGCACGATCGTCTCCCGGCTCGCCGAGCTGCAGACGGCGCTGATCAGCCAGGCCGAGGAGAACGCCGACGTCGCCGCCCCCGGCATGACGCATCTGCAGCACGCTCAGCCGGTGTCGTTCGGCCACCAGCTTCTGGCCCACGTCCACGCGCTCACCAGGGACGTGGACCGCCTCCGCGACTGGGACAGGCGCGCGGCGATCTCGCCGCTCGGCTCGGGCGCGCTGGCCGGTTCCTCGCTGCCGCTCGACCCCGCCGCCGTCGCCGCCGAACTCGGATTCGACGCTCCGGCGCCGAACTCGATGGACGCGGTCGCCGACCGCGACTTCGCGGCGGAGTTCCTGTTCTGCGCCGCGCTGATCGGCGTGCACATCTCCAGGCTCGGCGAGGAGATCGTGCTGTGGGCCTCGCAGGAGTTCCGGTGGATCGAGGTGGACGACGCCTACTCGACCGGCTCGTCGATCATGCCGCAGAAGAAGAACCCCGACGTCGCCGAGCTGGCCCGGGGCAAGAGCGGCAGGCTGATCGGTTCGCTGATGTCGCTGCTGACGACCCTCAAGGGCCTGCCGCTCACCTACAACCGGGACCTGCAGGAGGACAAGGAGCCGGTGTTCGACGCGGTCGACACCCTGCTCCTGGTGCTCCCGGCGGTGTCGGGCATGGTCTCCACGATGCGGGTGAACAAGGCCAAGCTGGAGTCCAGCGCGCCCGACGGCTTCGCCCTGGCGACCGACCTCGCCGAACTGCTGGTCCGCCGCGGGGTCCCGTTCCGCGACGCGCACGAGGCCGTCGGCCACCTCGTGGTGTGGTGCCAGGTGAACGACAAGGACCTCGGCGAGCTCACCGACGACGAGCTGGCCAAGGTCTCGCCGCACTTCGCCGTGGACGCCACAGGGGCGAGCGTGCGCGACGTGCTGAACGTGCACGGCGCGCTGGCCGCCCGCAGCGCCTTCGGCGGCACCGCGCCCGACCGGGTCCGCGACCAGATCGCGAACCTCCGGGAGGTCGTCGACGGTCAGGCGGCATGGGCGAACGAGAGCTGATCGAGGAGGTCGCGGGGGCGCCGCTCGGCCGCGACTTCTTCGACCGTCCTTCGGACGTGGTCGCGCCCGACCTGCTCGGCCGCGTGGTCGTCCACGGGTCGGTGGCGGTCCGGCTGAGCGAGGTCGAGGCGTACGGCGGGCCGGGGCAGGACCCGGCCTCCCACACCTACCGGGGACGCACGCCGCGCAACTCGGTCATGTTCGGACCGCCGGGGCACCTCTACGTCTACTTCACGTACGGCATGCACTACTGCGCCAACCTCGTGTGCATGCCCGCGGGCACCGGCTCGGCCGTCCTGCTACGCGCCGGCGAGGTGATCGCGGGCGTGCACAGCGCCCGCGTCCGCCGTATGCCGCACGCCGACGGTCCGGACCTGGAAGGGCTGGTGCGCCGGGTCCCGGACCGGGACCTCGCACGTGGACCGGCCCGGCTCACGGTGGCCCTCGGCCTGGTGCGGGAGCACAACGGAACGGACTGCTGCGCCGGCGGACCGATCCGGGTGCACGAGGGCCGGCCCGTGCCGTCCGGCCAGGTCAGGACCGGCCCCCGCACCGGCGTCTCGGCGGGCGCCGAGACGCCGTGGAGATTCTGGATCGACGGGGACCCCACCGTCTCGCCGTACCGCGCCCACGTTCCCCGGCGCCGGGGCCGCACCACGAGCTGACGCGCCGGAATGAAGTGGCGATAAGGTTTCGTGATCAGGCAGGCTTGTACGGAAGCCCGTACATCCACCATCAATCAGCGAAAGCCATGACCGTGACCGCAACTTCAGGCAATCTCGTGCCGACGTCGGAGATGGCTGACATCCTCGACGAGCTCGAGTGGCGCGACGTGATCGCGCAGACCACCGACATCGACGCGCTGCGCAAGGCGCTGGCCGACGGTCCGATCACCGTGTATGCGGGCTTCGACCCGACCGCACCGTCACTGCACATGGGCAACCTGGCCACGCTGCTGATCCTGACCCGCTTCCAGCGGGCGGGTCACCGGCCCATCGGCCTGGTCGGGGGCGCCACCGGTTTGATCGGCGACCCGAGCGGCCGCAGCACCGAGCGGGCGCTGAACTCCAGCGACATCGTCGCCGAATGGCTGTCGCGGATTCGCGTGCAGGTCGAGAAGTTCCTGTCGTTCGAGGAGGGGCCGACGGCGGCGACGCTGGTCAGCAACCTCGACTGGACGGCGCAGCTGTCGGCGATCGACTTCCTCCGGGACGTCGGTAAGCATTTCCCCGTGAACCGCATGCTGGCGAGGGAATCCGTCTCCGCCCGGCTGGCCGGTGAGGGGCTGAGCTACACGGAGTTCAGCTACCAGATCCTGCAGGCCAACGACTACCTGGAGCTGTACCGGCGGCATGGATGCACCCTGCAGCTCGGTGGCAGCGACCAGTGGGGCAACATCACCGCCGGCGTCGACCTGATCCGGCGGGTCGAGGGCGGACACGTCCACGCGCTCACCGGCAAGCTGATCACCAAGGCCGACGGCACGAAATTCGGCAAGACGGCAGGCGGGGCGGTCTGGCTCGATCCCGCCCTGACCTCGCCGTACGCGTTCTACCAGTACTGGCTGAACGCCGACGACCGGGACGTGGTGCGTTTCCTCAAGGTCTTCACCTTCCGAACCCGGGAGGAGATCGAGGAACTGGAGAAGGCGGTGGCCGAGCGGCCGGCGGCTCGGGAGGCGCAGCGGGCCCTGGCCGAGGATCTGACGACTATGGTGCACGGTGCCGACGAACTGGCCCGCGTGATCGCCGCCTCGCGTGCGCTGTTCGGCCAGGGTTCCCTGGCCGACCTCGACGCCCGGACGCTTGAGTCCGCCCTCGCCGAGGTACCCAAGGCCGTCGTGCCGGCGCTGGGTGCGCCGTACGTCGAGCTGCTCGCGGAGAGCGGGCTGGTGGAGTCGAAGTCCGCGGCGCGGCGTGCCGTCAAGGAGGGCGGCGCGTACCTGAACAACACGAAGATCACCGACGAGGAGTACGTGCCCTCGGCGGACGACCTGCTGCACGGCCGGTTCCTCGTACTGCGCAGAGGCAAGAAGACGGTCGGCGGCGTCGAGATCGCCTGACCGTCCGAGACCCGAACAGCCGCCCCGGGCTAAGGCCGGGGCGGCTGTTTCACGGTCAAGAGTTGTTGTGACGAGGGTAACAATCCTGTGGCGTTCATGGCGGTCAGCGCCGGAAGTTCCCGCCTGGCCTGGGGTTTCGGCCATCTCGCCGTGATTTGACGGCCAGACCCGGGTTGCCTAATGTTTTCTTCGCCCCCGGGGAGAGCGGGACGCCGACAGGCGGCCGGACCCCGACGGGCAAGCCACTCTGACAACCACCCAGACGAGGCGCTCGCGTCAGGTCCGGGTCGTTCGTGGTGCGGCCAAGCCGAAGGGTTTGACGCGAGGCGGGCGAGGGTTTAAGATGGAGTGGTTGCCCCGAAAGGGGCGGTCACTCTGACAAGAGCATCGGCCGAGATCGCATGGCCCTCCAGGTCTGCGGTACGGCGATCGCCGTAGAGTCGGCCAAACGGAAGTTATCGCCCTGGATCTCGGGACCTGGTGATCA
>NZ_JBDJAW010000075.1 GCF_039649665.1 Microbispora sp. ZYX-F-249
GCCGGCGCCGGCGGTCCCGGCGGGGATCGTCTCGGCGTGCGCGCGGGGGCCGGGGACGGTGACCGCGGCGGCGGGAGCGGCGTCGTAGAGGCGGTGCTTCCTCTGGTTGCGCCCTTCGGTGATGGCCATGACCGGCCCCTTTCAACGTGTTCGCGTCTTTGCTCTCTCTTTGACACCTCAAGCAAACCGCGATCACCGGCCCCGCCGCAGGAGCCGTACGGCACCCTCCGGCCGCCCGAAGTCCCCGTGATCGTGGGACTTTCGTCGTACGTCCGGCCGAACGGTGCGTGCCGGTGCCCCGGTCATCCCGGCGAGGGCGGGTCCAGCCGCAGGCGGCCGGACTCCGTCCGCGCGTCGACCTTCCCCGTCACGCCGCGCACGGTGACGTCGCCGTGCTCGCTGCGGATCGTGACCTCGATGTCCTTCGGCACCACGAACGTGTAGTCGGTGTGGCTCCCGGCCGTGTCCCTGAGCGGGCCGCAGATCGAGCCCGTCTCGTCACACACCAGCCCGACCGTCAGCGAGCCGTCGCCCCACGACTCCACACGGGGCCCCGAGCCCTGCGCGCGGCGGGTCACCCGCACCTCGCTCACGCCGGCGCCCACGACGTCGACGTCTCCGTGGTCCGTGTGAACGTCGAGGGTCCGGATGCCGTCGAAGGACGGGGGCGAGTCCAGCAGCATGTCGGTGGCCGACACCGCGAGCACCGCCAGCAGCGCGACGAGCAGCGGCACCGCCGTCGCCGCCAGTACGAGGGTGCGGCCCGTCCGCCGATCGCCCGTCCACATGCGCATGTCCATGGCGTATTCGTACGGGGTGCCGCCTGCTCGAAGGTTGCAGCCCGCTTACCGGGTAGGTCTCACCGCCACGCCTGGCGCGCGGCCCACCGCTCCACCGTCGTCGTCCCCCGGTGGAGCCATCTTTCCGGGATCGGCGGTGGTGCGGCCGCCGCGGCCGGGGAGTAGAACCCGGCGATTCCTTCGGCCGCCTCCCGGCCCACGACCGGCGTGATGAGCCGGGCGTACTCGGCGGGCTCGACCCACAGGTAGCGCACCGGCCTTCCTGCGGCGGAGGCCGCCGCGGCGGCGAGCCGGTCACCGGTGACCTCCTCCGGACCCGTCACGACGAGCCGCGCGGGCGGCTCGGCCGCCGCCAGCGCCTCACCGACGGCCTCCGCCAGGTCGTCGAGCGCCGACCACGGCACCGGGGCCTCCGCCGGCAGCGGATAGACCAGCTCACCGTGCTCGCGGACGCGCCGGGCCGACCAGGGCTGCACCAGGTTCTCCAGGTACGGCCCCGCGGGACCGATCACGGACGCGGCCTCCACCCGCGCCGGCAGCTCCCGGGCGAGCAGTACCCGGGCGTCGACGAACGGGACACCCACCGGGTCCGGCGGCAGGGGCATCCCCGGATTGAACACCACCCGCGACACGGCGGCCTCGCAGACAGCGGCGAGCACCGACGCCGCGTGCCGCAGGGCGATCTCGCCGAACACCTGCGGAAGCTGCACGACGACCGCGTCGGCGCCCTTGTACGCCGCGGCGAGGGAGGCGGCGTCGGCCAGATCGGCGGAGGCGGAGTTCAGCGGCCGGACCTGGTGCCCGAGTGCGCGCAGCCTCCGTACGACGGGAGAGCCCTGGGTTCCGGTCGCTCCGTGCACGGCAATGATCGTTCTCGTCATGCGGCCGACGCTAGAGCTGTCGCTTCATCTTTTGAAGTAGGCACTTTTCCTGTAGTAACTACAGCCATGGAAACAATGCAGGCACCGCGGCCGCCGGTCACTCCCGAAGAATGCGTCGTCACCCGGACGCTGACGTTCGTGGGCAGCAGGTGGACGCCGCTGGTGATCTGGCACCTGCTCGACGGCACCAAGCGCTACGGCGAGCTTCGTCAGGCGCTGCCCGGGATCAGCCCCAAGACGCTGGCCGACCGCCTGCAGGCCCTGGAGGAGCGCGGACTCGTCACGCGCACGGTGCATCCGGAGAAGCCGCCGCGCGTGGAGTACGCCCTGACGCCCCGGGGCTTCGCACTCGGGAAGATCCTCGACGACGTCGCACGGTGGGGCGAAGAGTGGGAGGACGCGGACTGAGCGGCAGCCGTCGATCACTCAGATGAAGGGGAGACCGGAGCGGGCCCAACGACCGGTGGGAGCGGGTCCTGAGTCTCTACCCGCCCGGTCGTCCCGGCGGGAGGCTGCGATCGACAGTCCCCCAAGCCGGGGACAAGCCCGAGACAAGGAGGTCCGGCCATGACACGTGTGCTGGTCGCCTACGGATCCAGACGAGGCTCGACCGCGGAGATCGCGGGCTGGATCGGCGACACCCTGCGCGGGGAGGGGCTCGAGACCGAGGTCGCGGACGCGGGGTCGGTCCGCGACGTCACCGCCTACGACGCCGTGGTGCTGGGCGGAGCGCTCTATGCGGGGCACTGGCACAAGGACGCCCGGCGCTTCGCCCGGCGGCACGCCGCGGCCCTGTCCGGCCGGCCGGTGTGGCTGTTCAGCAGCGGGCCGCTCGACCGGTCCGCGGACGAGGCCGAGATCCCGCCGGTCCCGCAGGCGGCCCGGGCGGCGGAGGCTCTCCGTGCATTGGGGCACCGGACGTTCGGGGGACGGCTCGCCCGTGACGCCAAGGGCTTCATCGCCGCGAGGATCGCCGAAAGGGCCGGTGGCGACTACCGCGACCCGGACGGGGTACGCGCCTGGGCGCGACAGGTCGCCGAGCGGGTGGCGGCCACGCAAGGGACGGAGGTCTGACCGGCTCGTCCGCTCCACGCCCGGTGGCGCCTCACCGGCTCGTCCGCTTCCCCGGCGGCAGCTCACCGGCTCGTCCGCCTCCCCAGCGGCCGGTCGGGAGCGGGCACGATGAACGGCGGCAGGACACGCTCGGCCACGACCCGGGGAGCGGTGCGTGAGTGGGTGGCCGGAGGCGGTCCACAGGTCGCCGGCGCGGCTGATCGCGCTGACCTTCGCCCTGTCCGTGCCGTTCTGGCTGGCCGGCGCCCTGATCGGCCGTCTGTCGGAGACGCTGCCGGTCAGCGCGCTGATGGCGTGCTGCCCCTGCTGGCGGCGATGGCGCTCGTGTGGCGTCATGAGCCGCGCGGAGCCGTGCACGGGCTGCTGCGGCGCATCGTGGACCGGCGTGCCGTCCCCAATCCCGGCTGGTACGGCCTCGCGGTCGCCGTGCCGCTGGGGGTGATGGCCGCCTCCTACGCCGTGATGGTCCTCCTGGGGCGCTCACTGCCCGAGCCGCGGATCGCGCCGGCCGAGATCCCACTGCTGTTCGCCGTGTTCCTCGTCGCCGCCGCCGTGGCGCTGCTCGTCGTGGCCGTCAGCGACGTCCCCGGCCGGCGGCGGGCGCCGCGACATGGGCCACCACCGGCTCGCCGTGCACGGCGCGGTGGTACGCCTCGCGGGCGGTGGCGCGGATGAGTTCCGGGCAGGCGGACGCGGTGGGGCGGATGCACACGTAGATGTGCACCATGCCGTCGATCTCCGCCAGGCGCACGTCGTCCACCGTCTCGGTGAACGCCTCCTGCAGGGCCTCCCGGACGGTGCGCCGTGCGACCGGGCCGGTGGCCTGTTCGCGGTTGTCTTCGCCGTCCTGCCGGCGGGGGATGGGACGGGGGTCGGTGCTCAGGATCGTCATGACTCAACCGTGCCGTCGGTCGTCCGGTGCGGGGAGGGCCGAAGGTCCCGGGACCCGGCGCCGGACGTCGCTTCCGGTCCGGGCCGCGATAGACGCACGCGCCGGGCGCCCGGCCGGTCACACACTGGTCACTCCGTGCGCGGCGAACTGGGCGTGCACGCGGTCCAGCAGGTCCTGGTCCGGGGGCCTGACGCCGGCCAACGGGTAGGCCAGCCCGAGCCGGGCGTACTTTCCGGCGGCCATGCGGTGGAAGGGCAGGACGTCGACCCGCTCGACGTTGCCGAGCGACGCGACGAAGCGGGCCAGGCCCTCGACGTCCTCCTCGGCGTCGGTGTGCCCGGGCACCAGGACGAACCGCACCCAGACCGGGCGGCCCAGATCGGCCAGCCTGCGGGCGAAGCGCAGGGTCGGCTCCAGGCGTGCGCCGGTGAGCCGCCGGTAGCCCTCCGGGTCGTACGACTTGATGTCGAGGAGCACGAGGTCGGAGTCGGCCAGCAGCGCGTCGCTCGCCCGGTCGCCGAGGAAGCCGGAGGTGTCGAGCGCGGTGTGCAGGCCGCTCTCGTGGCAGCGGCGCAGCAGTTCGCCGGTGAAGCGGGGCTGCAGCAGCGGCTCGCCGCCGCTGATCGTCACCCCGCCGCCGGCGACCGAGATGAACCGCCGGTAGCGGTCCACCTCGGTCATGACCTCGTCCACCGTGACCCGGCGGCCGTCGCGCATGCGCCAGGTCTCCGGGTTGTGGCAGTACAGGCAGCGCAGCGGGCAGCCGCAGGTGAACACCACGAAGCGGGTGCCGGGACCGTCCACGCCGACCGACAGGTCCCACGACTCGATGACGCCCCCGCCGGCCGCCGGCTCCGCCTGGCAGAGCTCGGCGGCGGCGTCCTCACGGAGCCGGGTGGTGGACTCGCCGAGTGGTTCGCCGCGCATCACAGCCGCCCGTGGAAGGTGCGGTCGACGACGTCCTGCTGCTGTTCCCGGGTGAGCCGGACGAAGTTGACGGCGTACCCGGAGACGCGGATGGTGAGCTGCGGGTACTTCTCGGGGTGGTCCATCGCGTCGATCAGCGTGGCCCGGTCGAGCACGTTGACGTTCATGTGGAAGCCGCCCGCGTCGAAGTAGCCGTCGAGCACGCCCACGAGGTCGGCGACCCGGTCGTCGGCCGTGCGGCCCAGCCCGTCAGGGGTGACCGTGCTGGTGAGCGAGACGCCGTCCTGCGCCTGCTCGTACGGGAGCTTGGCCACCGACAGCGCCGAGGCGACCAGGCCGTGCCGGTCGCGGCCGTTCATCGGGTTGGCGCCGGGAGCGAACGGCGTGCCGGCCCTGCGCCCGTCGGGCGTGTTGCCGGTGTGCTTGCCGTACACCACGTTGGAGGTGATGGTGAGCACCGACTGGGTGTGCTCGGCGTCGCGGTAGGACGGGTTGCGGCGGATCTTGTCCATGAACGACCTCACGAGGTCGACGGCGATGGCGTCGGCCCGGTCGTCGTTGTTGCCGTACGCCGGGTAGTCGCCCTCGACCACGTAGTCCACGGCCAGCCCGGTCACGTCGCGCAGCACCCGGACCCTCGCGTGCTTGACGGCCGACAGGCTGTCGGCGGCCACCGACAGGCCGGCGATGCCGCAGGCGAGCGTGCGCTTGACGGGGTAGTCGTGCAGCGCCATCTCGATGCGCTCGTAGGCGTACTTGTCGTGCATGTAGTGGATGACGTTCAGCGCGTTCACGTACGTCTTCGCGAGCCAGTCCATCATCCGGTCGAACGCCGCCGCGACCTCCTCGTAGTCGAGCACGTCGCCGGTCAGCGGGGGACAGGCGGGGCCGACCTGCTCGCCGCTGATCTCGTCCCGGCCGCCGTTGATCGCGTACAGCAGGGCCTTGGCGAGGTTGACCCGGGCGCCGAAGAACTGCATCTGCCTGCCGACGGGGGCGGCCGAGACGCAGCAGGCGATGGCGGTGTCGTCGCCGTACCGCGGCCGCATCAGCTCGTCGCTCTCGTACTGGATCGAGCTGGTCTCGATGGACAGGCGGGCGCAGAAGCGCTTGAACGGCTCGGGCAGCCGCGGCGACCAGAAGACCGTCAGGTTCGGCTCGGGCGCGGGGCCGAGGTTGCGCAGCGTCTGCAGGTAGCGGTAGCTGGTGCGGGTGACCAGCGGCCTGCCGTCCGCGCCGATGCCGCCGATCGACTCCGTCACCCAGGTCGGGTCGCCGGAGAAGAGCTGGTCGTACTCGGGGGTGCGCAGGAAGCGGACGATGCGCAGCTTGATGACGAAGTCGTCGACCAGCTCCTGCGCCGCCCGCTCGGTGAGCCGCCCCTCGGCGAGGTCCCGCTCCAGGTAGACGTCCACGAAGGTGGAGGTGCGGCCGAGGGACATGGCCGCGCCGTTCTGCTCCTTGACGGCGGCGAGATAGGCGAAGTAGAGCCACTGGATGGCCTCGCGCGCGGTGGCCGCGGGCCGCGAGATGTCGTAGCCGTAGGAGGCGGCCATCCGCTTCAGCTCGTCGAGGGCGCGCAGTTGCTCGGCCAGCTCCTCCCGGTCGCGGATGACCGCGTCCGTGGAGAACTCGCCGTCCAGCGTGCGCAGCTCGGCCCGCTTGGCCTCGATCAGCCGGTCCACGCCGTACAACGCGACGCGCCGGTAGTCGCCGATGATGCGCCCGCGGCCGTACGCGTCGGGGAGCCCGGTGATGATTCCGGCGCGGCGGGCCGCCCGGATCTCCGGCGTGTACGCGTCGAAGACGCCGTCGTTGTGCGTCTTGCGATACTTGGTGAAGATCTCCTTCACCTGGGGGTCCAGCGTGTAGCCGTAGGCGGCCAAGCCGTTCTCGACCATCCGCAGCCCGCCCGCCGGCATGATCGCCCGCTTCAGCGGGGCGTCGGTCTGCAGTCCGACGATGAGCTCGCGCTCGGAGTCGATGTAGCCGGGCCGGTGCGCGGTGATCGAGGAGGGGGTGACGGTGTCCACGTCGTAGATCCCGCGCCGCCGCTCCTCGGGGAACAGGTCCGACACCTCCGCCCAGACCGCGCGGGTCCGCTCGGTCGGCCCGGCGAGGAACGACTCGTCGCCCTCGTACGGCGTGTAGTTCGCCTGGATGAAGTCGCGCACGTCGACGTTCCCGCGCCAGGTCGTGCCGCGGAAACCGCGCCACGCCACGTGCGCGGGCGCCTGCGCGTCTCCCTGGTGCCTGACCTCGGTGACGGTCATCGTCTACCCCCTTCGTCGATTCCGTCTCCACTGTGGGTCCTGGAGCACCTGCCCTCCGCGCGCGGAAGTCATCGATCACGGGGACCAAAGTCACCCGTCCGATTCGGTGGATAAGTGAAGGTCTTCTGGGTATCGGCGCAAGGACCAAGGTCCCTGACGTCCCCGCCGTCCCGACGGGAGGGTGAGGACGGTCGCATCCTCTCCCCCCGGAGGAATGGCATGACAGTCGGCTCGGCAGCCGTCCAGGAGACACACAGGGGCGGCCGGGCGGTCGCGCTGGTGCTGGCGACGGCAGGGTTCGCGGTGAACTTCTGGGCGTGGGCGCTGCTCAGCCCGCTCAGCGCGACGTACAAGGAACTGCTCGGCCTCACTCCGTTCGAGGCGTCGGTCCTGGTCGCGATCCCGGTCATCGTCGGGTCGCTGGGGCGGATCGTGCTCGGCGCGCTGACCGACCGGTACGGCGGGCGGCTGATGTTCGCGGTGGCGAGCATGCTCGGCGTGGTCCCGGTGGTCTTCCTCGCCTTCGCCGGGAGCTATCCGGCGTTGCTGGCCGGGGGGTTCGTCCTGGGCCTGACAGGGGCGACGTTCGCGATCGGCGTGCCGTTCGTCAACGCCTGGTTCCCGCCGGAGCGCCGCGGGCTGGCCCTGGGTGTCTTCGGGATGGGCAACATCGGCACGGCGATCTCCGGCTTCGCCACTCCGTGGCTCGCGGACCGGTTCGGCCGGCCGGTGCCCTTCTTCGTGGTCGCGGTCGCGCTGGTCGTCGTCGGGCTGGCGTTCCTGGCGTTCGGCCGGGAGGCGCCCGGCACCCGTCGCGCGACCGAGCCGTTCCTCACCAGGTTCCTGGCCGCGGGGCGGTTGCGCGTCACCCGCGAACTGGCCGCGATGTACGCGCTGACCTTCGGCGGGTTCGTGGCGTTCGGCGCCTACCTGCCGCTGTACCTGAAGGCGGTCTACGGGCTGTCCACGGCCGGCGCGGCCGCGCGGGCGGCCGGGTTCGTCGTGCTGGCCACGCTCGCCCGGCCGGTCGGCGGCTGGCTCGCGGACCGCTTCGGCGGCGAGATCGTGCTCTCCGGGGCGCTCGCCGTCGCGGTGGTGTGCGCGGTCGCCGTGTCCTTCGCCCCGCCGATGCCACTGGCGACGGCCGGCTTCCTGGCCATGGCGGCCTCGCTCGGACTGGGCAACGGCGCGATCTTCGCGCTGCTCGGCCGGGCCGTGCCGGCGCACGCGATCGGCAGCGCGACCGGCGTGGTCGGGGCGGTCGGCGGCCTCGGCGGATTCCTGCCGCCGATCGTCATGGGCCTCATCTACCAGGCCACCGGTTCGTACGCCATCGGGCTCATGCTGCTGGCGGCCGTCGCGGCGGCGGCGCTGGTCTACTGCTGGTTCGTCCTGCGGCCCTCCGGGACCGCCCCCCTGACCCAGGGAGAGGGAATCTGATGTCGAGGATCGACGGGCCGGTCGGCGACGCCCTGCTCGGGCTGGGGCGGCACCTGCGCCGCGGCGAGGTGTCGCCGGACCTGCGCACGCTCCACCAGGTCGGCGGGCGGCAGGGCGACGTGTTCTACCGCGACCGGTGGAGCCACGACAAGGTGGTGCGCTCGACCCACGGCGTGAACTGCACCGGGTCGTGCTCCTGGAAGGTGTACGTCAAGGACGGCATCATCACCTGGGAGGCCCAGCAGACCGACTACCCCAGCGTGGGCGGCGACCGGCCCGAATACGAGCCGCGCGGCTGCCCGCGCGGTGCGGCCTTCTCCTGGTACACCTACTCGCCGACCCGGGTGCGCTACCCGTACGCCCGGGGCGTGCTGGTGGAAATGTACCGCGAGGCCAAGGCGCGGCTGGGCGACCCGGTGGCGGCCTGGGCGGAGATCACGACCGACCCCGTGAAGCGCCGCCGCTATCAGGAGGTCCGGGGGAGGGGCGGGCTCGTCCGCGTCTCCTGGGACGAGGCCGCCGAGATCGTCGCCGCAGCCCACGTGCACACGATCAAGACGTACGGCCCCGACCGGGTCGCGGGCTTCTCGCCGATCCCGGCCATGTCGATGGCCTCCCACGCCGTGGGCGCGCGGTTCGTCTCGCTGCTCGGCGGCACCATGCTGTCGTTCTACGACTGGTACGCGGACCTGCCGGTGGCCTCGCCCCAGGTCTTCGGCGACCAGACCGACGTGCCGGAGTCGGCGGACTGGTGGGACGCCTCCTACCTGATGCTCTGGGGCTCCAACGTCCCGGTCACCCGCACCCCCGACGCGCACTACATGGCCGAGGCCCGCTATCGGGGGCAGAAGGTCGTCGTCATGGCGCCGGACTACAACGACGCCGCCAAGTTCGCCGACGAATGGCTGGCCCCGCATCCCGGCACGGACGGCGCCCTGGCCATGGCGATGGGCCACGTGATCCTTAAGGAGTTCTTCGCCGACCGGGAGACACCCCGCTTCCTCGACTACGTCAAGCGCTACACCGACCTGCCCTTCCTGGTGCGGCTGCGCGAGCACGACGGCGGCGCGTACGTGCCGGACAAGTTCCTCACCTCCGCCGACCTCGGCGAGGAGGGCGAGGAGGCCGCGTTCAAGACCGTGCTGCTCGACGCGCGGGACGGCACACCGGTCGTGCCCGGCGGCTCGCTCGGCTTCCGGTTCTCCGCGGAGGGAGAGGGCCGGTGGAACCTCGACCTCGGCGACGTCGACCCGCTGCTCACCCTGCTCGCGGACGGCGAGGCCGTCCCGGTCTCGCTGCCGCGTTTCGACACCCCCGGCGAGGCGGTGATGCGCCGCGGCGTGCCCGCCCGCCGGGTGAACGGTCACCTGGTCACCACGGTCCTCGACCTGATGCTCGCGCAGTACGGCGTGGCCCGCGACGGGCTGCCGGGGGAGTGGCCGTCCGGGTACGACGACCCGGCGCAGCCGTACACCCCCGCCTGGCAGGAGACGATCACCTCGGTACCGGCGGACGCGGCGGCGCGGATCGCCCGGGAGTTCGCCCGCAACGCCGAGGAGTCCGGCGGCCGATCGATGATCATCCTGGGGGCGGGGACCAACCACTGGTTCCACTCGGACACGATGTACCGCGCGTTCCTCGCGTTGGTCACGTTGACCGGCTGTCAGGGCGTCAACGGCGGCGGCTGGGCGCACTACGTCGGGCAGGAGAAGTGCCGCCCGGTCACCGGCTGGGCGCAGCTGGCCTTCGGCCTCGACTGGTCCCGCCCGCCCCGCCAGATGATCGGCACGGCGTACTGGTACCTCAACACCGGGCAGTGGCGCTACGACGAGCACACCGCCGACGTGGTGGCCTCACCGCTCGGCGGCGGGACGTTCACGGGAAGGACCAGCGCCGATCTGCTCGCCCAGTCCGCCCGGATGGGGTGGATGCCGTCCTATCCCACCTTCGGCCGCAACCCCCTCGACCTTGCCGACGAGGCCGCGCGCGCCGGCCGGGAGGCGGGCCCGTACGTCGTGGAGCAGGTGCGCGCCGGGAAGCTCGGCTTCGCCTGCGAGGACCCCGACGCGCCGGAGAACTGGCCGCGGGTGCTCACCGTGTGGCGGGCCAACCTGCTCGGCTCCTCGGCGAAGGGCAACGAGTTCTTCCTGCGGCATCTGCTCGGCGCCTCCGACGCGGTGCGAGCCGGCGAGAACGGCCCCGACCGCAGACCCGACGATGTGACCTGGCGGGACGAGGCGCCCCGGGGCAAGCTCGACCTGCTGCTGTCGCTCGACTTCCGGATGACCTCGACGACGCTGTTCTCCGACATCGTGCTCCCGGCGGCCACCTGGTACGAGAAGCACGACCTGTCGTCCACCGACATGCACCCGTTCGTGCACGCCTTCACCCCGGCCATCGACCCGCCCTGGCAGACCCGCACCGACTTCGCCGCCTTCCACGCCATCGCACGGTCGTTCAGCGCGCTCGCCCGCGACCATCTCGGCGTGCGCCGGGACGTCGTCGCCGTGCCGCTGCTGCACGACACGCCGGACGAACTGGCGAGCCCGCACGGCCGGGTGCGCGACTGGCGGGAGACCGGCGAGGAGCCGGTGCCCGGCCGCACGTTCCCGAAGATCGTGGTGGTCGAGCGGGACTACGGCGCGATCGCCGACAAGATGGCCGCCCTCGGTCCGCTCGCCGAGCGCCTGGGCGCCACGACCAAGGGCGTGACGTTCGACATCGCGGCCGAGGTGGAACGGCTGGGCAGGGTCAACGGGACCGTACGCGGGGGAGCGGCCGACGGCCGGCCCTCGCTCGCGACCGACGTCGCGATGTGCGAGACGATCCTCGCGCTGTCGGGCACCACCAACGGCCGGCTGGCGGCCCAGGGGTTCGCGGACCTGGCCCGCCGCACCGGTACCGACATGGACGGGCTGGCCGACGAGCACCGGCGCATCACCTTCGCCGACACCCAGGCCCGGCCGGTACCCGTGATCACCTCGCCCGAGTGGTCGGGCAGCGAGACCGGAGGGCGGCGTTACTCGGCCTTCACCATCAACGTCGAGCACCGCAAGCCCTGGCACACCCTCACCGGCCGCCAGCACTTCTACCTCGACCACGACTGGATGCAGGAGGCCGGCGAGGCGCTGCCCGTCTACCGGCCGCCGCTCAACACGGCCGCCCTCGCCTCGGGGCCGGGCGGCGACGACGGCATCGTGGTGCGCTACCTCACCCCGCACTCCAAGTGGTCGATCCACTCGGAGTATCAGGACAACCTGCTGATGCTGACGCTGTCGCGGGGCGGCCCGACGATCTGGATGAGCCCGGCCGACGCGGCGCGGGCCGGGATCGGCGACAACGACTGGGTCGAGGCGGTCAACCGCAACGGCGTGGTGGTCGCGCGGGCCGTCGTCTCGCACCGCATGCCGGCCGGGACCGTGTACATGTACCACGCCCAGGAGCGCGTCGTGGACGTGCCCAAGAGCGAGACCTCCGGCAGGCGCGGCGGCATCCACAACAGCCTCACCCGCCTGCTGATCAAGCCGACCCACCTGATCGGCGGGTACGCACAGCTCAGCTTCGCCTTCAACTATCTCGGGCCGACGGGCCACCAGCGCGACGAGGTCACGGTGATCCGCCGTCGCAGCCAGGAGGTGGACTACTAGATGACACGTGTGATGGCTCAGCTGGCGATGGTGATGAACCTGGACAAGTGCATCGGCTGCCACACCTGTTCGGTCACCTGCAAGCAGGCGTGGACCAACCGGGCGGGCACCGAGTACGTCTGGTTCAACAATGTGGAGACCCGGCCCGGCCAGGGCTACCCCCGCACGTACGAGGACCAGGACAGATGGAAGGGCGGCTGGGAGCTCAACCGGCGCGGCCGGCTCCAGCTCAGGGCCGGCGGACGGCTGAAGAAGCTGCTGACCATCTTCGCCAACCCGCTGATGCCGTCCATCGGCGACTACTACGAGCCCTGGACCTACGACTACGACCGCCTGTTCTCGGCGCCCGTCACCGAGGACACGCCGGTCGCCCGGCCCCGGTCACTCATCACCGGCGAACCGACGAAGATCGAGTGGAGCGCCAACTGGGACGACGACCTCGCGGGCGCACCCGAGCTGGCCCCCGCGGACCCCGTGCTGCGCAAGGTGTCCGACCAGGTGAAGCTCGAGTTCGAGCGGGCCTTCATGTTCTACCTGCCGCGCATCTGCGAGCACTGCCTCAACCCGTCGTGCGTCGCCTCCTGCCCCTCCGGCGCGATGTACAAGCGTTCCGAGGACGGCATCGTGCTGGTGGACCAGGACCGCTGCCGCGGTTGGCGGATGTGCGTCACCGGCTGCCCGTACAAGAAGGTGTACTTCAACCACCGCACCGGCAAGGCCGAGAAGTGCACCTTCTGCTACCCGAGGGTCGAGGTCGGCATCCCGACCGTGTGCTCGGAGACCTGCGTCGGCCGGCTGCGCTACATCGGGCTGGTCCTCTACGACGCCGACCGGGTCGCCGAGGCGGCCTCCACTCCGGACGAGAAGGCGCTGTACGAGGCGCAGAAGAGCGTCATGCTCGACCCCCGCGACCCCGGCGTGGTCGCCGCCGCCCGGGCCTCCGGCATTCCCGAGGACTGGCTGGAGGCGGCGAGGAACTCCCCGATCCACAAGCTGATCTTCGATTTCGGAGTGGCGCTGCCGCTGCATCCCGAATATCGGACCATGCCGATGGTCTGGTACATCCCGCCCCTGTCGCCCGTGGTCGACGTGCTGCGCGAGACCGGCCACGACGGGGAGCGGGCCGGCAACCTGTTCGGCGCGATCGACGCCCTGCGCATCCCGATCGGCTACCTGGCCGAGCTGTTCGCCGCCGGCGACCCCGAGCCCGTACGCGCCGTGCTGCGCCGCCTGGCCGCGATGCGGTCGTACATGCGGGGGATCAACCTCGCGGGGGAGCGGGACGAGTCCATCCCCGCCGCCGTGGGCCTGAAGGGCGACCAGATCGAGGAGATGTACCGCCTGCTGGCCATCGCCCCTTACGGCGAGCGGTACGTCATCCCCAAGGCCCACGCCGAGCAGGGCGCCCAGTTGGAGGAGCTCGCCACCGGGTGCAGTCTCGACTACGACGGCGGCCCCGGCATGGGCGGCCCCTTCGGCGAGGCGTCCGGACCGCCCGCCCCCGTGGCGGTGGAGAACTTCCACGCGCTGAAGGAACGGCAGGCCACCGACGACCTGGACCGGGCGGACGAACTGCGCGGCCGGGTCAACCTGCTCAACTGGGACGGGAAGGGCACCCCGGAGGGGCTGTTCCCGAAGCGGAAGGACGAGTCGTGAGCGACCGCACGGTCCACCTGACGGCCTCGGTGCTGCTGTCCTATCCCGACGAGCGGCTCGTCGAGGCGCTGCCGCTGCTGGACGCCGCCGTGGCCGGGCTGCCGCCGGGCGAGCCCGCCAGGCGGCTGGCCGCCTTTCTCGGTCACGTGACCACGACCCCGCTGCACGAGCTGGCCGAGCACTACGTGGCGACCTTCGATCTCAAGCGCCGCTGCTGTCCTTATCTGACCTACTACACCTACGGCGACACACGGCGGCGCGGGATGGCCCTGCTGCGCTTCACGCAGGCCTACCGGGCGGCCGGGTTCGAGGTCACCGGGGAGCTGCCCGACCACCTGGGCGTGGTGTGCGAGCTGTCCGGCCGCGGCGCCACCGAGCAGGCCGTACGGCTGCTGCGCGAACACCGTCCCGGACTGGAGACGCTGCTGCGTGCACTGCGGGAGGAACGCTCACCCTACGCCGACGTCGTCGCGGCGGTGCTGGCGACGCTCCCCCCGCCCACCGAGCGGGAGCGCCGGGCCGCCCTGCGCCTGGCGGAGGAGGGCCCGCCTGCCGAGGAGGTCGGCCTGGAGCCGTACGGACCTGTGGGAGGTGTCCGGTGAGCGGGCTCGACGTGACCCTGTGGGTGGTGGCGCCCTACGTCGCGCTGACGGTCTTCGTGCTCGGCCACGTCTGGCGCTACCGCTACGACAAGTTCGGCTGGACGACCCGCTCGTCCCAGATGTACGAGTCCCGGCTGCTGCGGATCGGCAGCCCGCTGTTCCACTTCGGGATCCTGGTCGTGCTCCTCGGTCACATCGGCGGCCTGGTGATTCCCGAGACCTGGACCGAGGCGGCCGGAGTGAGCGAGCACGCCTACCATCTCGCCGCGGTCGTGCTCGGCACGGTCGCCGGAGTCTGCACCGTCGCGGGCCTGGCCATCCTCGTCTACCGCCGCCGCACGGTCGGCCCGGTCTTCACCGCCACCACCCGCAACGACAAGCTGATGTACGCGCTGCTCGCCCTGACCATCGCGCTCGGGCTGGCCGCCACCGTCGTCGCCAACGTCCTCGGCGGCGGTTACGACTACCGCACCACCATCTCGCCCTGGTTCCGGTCGATCTTCTACCTGCAGCCGGAGGGCGAGCTGATGGCGGCCGCGCCGATCCTTTTCAAGCTGCACGCGCTCAGCGCGCTCGTCCTGTTCGCCGTCTGGCCGTTCACCCGGCTGGTGCACATGCTCACCGCACCCGTCGGATACCTCACCCGCCCGTACATCGTCTACCGCAGCCGGGACGACCGGCGTGGCTCGCGCCCGGCCCGCCGTGGCTGGGAGCCCGCGGGCCGCCCCTGACGACCCGCGTCGACAGTGGTCACGGCGCCTCCGTCACCAGCGCGCTGATCCGGTCCATGAGACCGCTCATGTCGGCGTCG
>NZ_JBDJAW010000076.1 GCF_039649665.1 Microbispora sp. ZYX-F-249
ACCGCTGAACTTCAAGGTCGGTGTCAAGACCACAGGCTGGCGCCTGCAGCAGGACGGCCAGGGCCGTCTCCGGCTGACCGACCGGACGGGCAAGCTTGTCGCACCGGTCGCCGAGCCGGTCATGCACGCCACCGGCCGCCCCACTGCGCAGCCTGGCAACGCCGACAAGGCCGCAGCTGCGGCTGCGCGAGCGGGGAAGACTGCCGACGACGTCAAGAACGTCAAGCGGGTCGGCCGGATCACCAGCCGCCTGACCGGCAGCGGCGGCGAGCAGGTGCTGGAGCTGGCGCCGGACGCGGCGTTCCTGGCCGATCCGACAGTGACCTACCCGGTGGTCGTCGACCCCACGCTCACCCTGTCCCCGCAGGCGGACACTTATGTCAGCAGTTCCGGTGGAGGTTCTCACTACAGCGACGCGAGCCTGGCCGTCAGCAGCGGGGTGCTCTTCGTGCCGACAGCCCGCTCCTACCTCAAGTTCGACACCGCCGCACTGGCCGGCGCTCAGATCACCAGCGCCACGCTGCGGCTGTACAAGCTGTCCGGCGACGTGCCCGGCTTCTCCACGGCCAACGGTCCCATCGTTGAGCGGATCACGGGCACTTGGGACCAGACGACCTTGACCTGGGCAAACAAACCCGCGGTCACAACGGCCGGGCAAGCGCCTATTCCAGCCTCGTCGATTCATGGCGGTGTCGCCGAGGACCTCACCTGGACGGTCACTCCTATCGTCCAGGCCTGGGCCTCCGGTACCCCGAACTACGGTGTGCACCTGCGGGCGGCCAACGAGGGCGTTGACTTCATGGCGATGAACTTCCATTCCGCGGAGATGACCGGGACGGGGGCCAAACCGCCGCTGCTGACCGTCACCTACACCACCGCCTCCGCACCCGCCGTCGGCAACCTGTCGATAACCCCGGTCACCGGAAACGCGGTGTCCTCGCTGACGCCGACCCTGCACGCCACCGTGTCCGACACCGCCGGCGGCAGCCTGCGGGCCGACTACGAGATCGAGCACGACCCCGCCTACACCGCCGAGGGCACCGGTCAGATCTGGGCCGGCAGCTCCAGTGGCGTCGCCTCTGGTAACGATGCACCGGCCGCGGTACCGGCTGGGAAGCTGAGCGATGGGTGGCACGTTCGCTGGCGGGCCCGCGCCACCAACACCGGCACCTCCACATCCTCGGCCTGGTCCGCCTGGCAGACCGCGGTGGTGAACGTGCCGGACCCGGTCGTCGACCAGCTGCAGGTCACCCCCGCCCAGGATTTGTCCGGGCAGACGCTCACCTCCACCCTCACCCCCGCGCTGGCAGCCCGGGCCACCACCACCGATGCGACGGCATCCCGGGTGGAGTTCGAGCTGGAGCACGACCCGGCCGACACGCAACATGGCACCGGCGGCATCTGGACCACCGGAGCCGACGACGTCGCCTCCGGCACCCAGGCCACCGTGACCGTCCCGGATGGCAAGCTCGGCGACGGGTGGAAGGTCCGCTGGCGCGCCCGAGTGGTCGCCGCCGGATCCAACGCCTCCCCGTGGAGCGAGTGGCAGTCGCTGACGGTGAAGGTCCCGGCCGCCACCGTCTCCCAGCTGCAGATCACCCCATCCCAGGTCGACGGGCAGACCACAACGGTCACCTCGCTGACCCCGCAGCTGCTGGCCACCGTCACCGACGCCTACGGGCAGCCGCTGCGGGCCGAATTCGAGTTGGAGCACGATCCGGCCGACACTCAGCACGGCACCGGCGGCATCTGGACCACCGCGGTCGACAACGTCGCCTCCGGCACCCAGGCGTCGGTCACCGTGCCCGGCGGAGCCCTGTCGAACGGGTGGGGGATCCGCTGGCGCGCCCGCGCGGTCAACACCGCCACCCAGGTCGCCTCCGCCTGGTCGGATTGGCAGGCCGCCACCGTCAACGCCGCAAACGTTCCCTCCGAACCCGGGGTGAGGGCGCTGCAGGTCACCCCCTCCCAACTCGTCGATGGCATCACCGTCGCCACGTCGCTGACCCCTCAGCTACGCGCCCAGGTCACCAACCCCGCCGGCGGCACCCTGCGGGCCGAGTTCGAACTCGAACACGACCCCGCCGACACCGAGCACGGCACGGGCCAGATCTGGACCACCGCTGTCGACGACATGCCCGCCGGTACTCAGGCGTCCGTGACCGTTCCCGGCGACACGCTGGGCGAGGGGTGGCTGGTGCGCTGGCGGGCCCGTGCCGTCGCCGGTGAAACGGCCTCGGCCTGGTCGGACTGGCAGACCGTCCGGGTGGACCAGCCCGACCCGATGTTGGGCACCCTGCAGGTCACCCCGTCCCAGGTGGTGGACGGCAAGACGGTCAGCGCCTCGCTGACCCCGCAACTGCGCGCCCAGGTCACCGACCCCACCGGTGGCAAGGTCCGGGCCGAGTTCGAGCTGGAGCACGACCCCGCCGCCCCCGAAGGCCAGGGCAGCGGCCAGATCTGGACCACGGCGGTCGATGAGGTGACCTCCGGCACGCAGGCGACCGTGACCGTCCCCGAGGGCAAACTGAGCGATGGGTTCCTGGTGCGCTGGCGCGCTCGCGCCGTCACCGGCGCCGGCACCTCGGCCTGGTCGGACTGGCAGCAGCTGACCGTCGTAGATGGCTCTCAGGTCCTCGCTGTCGACGACCCCCGCACCCAGCCTGTCACGAATGGAACCACCAACACGCTGACGCCTGTACTGATCGCCAAGGTCAGCACGCCGGCGGGCGGGCAGCTCGGCGCGGAGTTCCAGGTCGAACACGACCCTGCCGACACCGCCCACGGCATCGGCCAAATCTGGACCACCACCGTCAACGGGGTCTCGACTGGAAACGACGCCGCCGTCACCGTCCCCACAGGGACACTGAACGACGGATGGAAGATCCGCTGGCGTGCCCGCGCGATCCGCGGTGCCGCCACCTCAGACTGGACCTCCTGGCAATCGGTCGAGGTTGAGGCGGCGAAGCACTACGACACCACCTTCGAATACGACCGCCGCGGTCAGCTGATTAAGCAAACTGACGCCAACGGCAATGTCCGTACCTTTACCTACGATCTAGTGGGTCGCCGCACCACCGCCCATGACCCCGATGCCGGGGACTCTGAGCAGTCCTACGATGCCGCTGGGCGGCTGGTGTGGTCCACGAACGGCAACGGGCAGAAGATCTCCTACTCATACGACGCCATTGGACGTAAGACCGTCGTGTGGTCCGGGGAGCGCGACAGCGGGACCAAGCTGGCCGAGTGGGTCTACGACACCGCCGAAAATGGCAAGGGCCAGTTAACCTCCGCTACCCGTTATGTCAACGGCCACGCCTACGTCGATGCGGTTACGGGCTACGACTCCATGGGCCGGCCACTCAGCTCGACCCTGACAGTCCCCTCGTCTGAAGGTCTCATAGCCGGTACTTACACCTTCGCCACTACCTACACGCTAACCGGGTCGGTCGCCTCTTACACCATGCCTGCGGTAGGGGGGCTGCCTACCGAGAAGATCAACTACAGCTATTCGGACCTGAACCTTCCGCAGGTTATGACTTCCGACTGGAGTGGTGGATTCACTTATGTTGGGTCGACGGCCTACTCTCCAACCAACCAACTAACCGAGCGTTTTTATGGAGCGAACGGAAAGATCAAACGCGCGTTTACATGGGATGAGACAACTGGTTGGCTGAAGCGAGTCACTACGACGACCAGCTCGGACACCGATAGTCCCATTGTCAGGCAAGACGACCACTACACCTACGACCTCTCCGGTGAAATCACTAAGATCCTCGACGCCGCCTCCGCTGCGAGTGGAAGCAGCGGTCAGTCCGAATGCTTCACCTATGACGGATTGCACCGCTTAACTCAGGCGTGGACCACCATGGCCGAGTCGTGCGGGACTGGTACAGCCGCGGGCGACAATCAGGGAGTCGACCCTTACGCACAGTCCTACACCTATGATGCGGTTGGGAATCTCACAAGCCTCACCTCTGATGGGCAGATCGCCAGCTACAACTACCCGCAGGCGGGCGGCTCAGCGGAACGGCCAAACGCGGTCACTTCAATCACGCGGCCCGAAGGCACGGATACCTACGCATATGACAACGCGGGCGCAATGATTTCCCGTAGTGCGGGTGGAAAGGCTGGCAGCTTCGACTGGAACGAACTCGGCCAGTTAGACAAGGCGAGCATTGACGGCCAGGACACCACGATGGTGTACGACGCAAACGGCCAACGTCTTATCCGTCGTGAGCCTGGAGATAAGACGACCCTGTACCTCGGCTCGATGGAAATTGAGGCAATCGGTAACTCTGTCACCGCGAAACGTTACTATGGATCGCCGGACGGCGTCATTGTCGCGATGAGAACCAGCAGAGATGGACTCACCTGGCTCGCTTCCGGCCTGCATGGATCGAGTGAGCTCGGTGTAAATGACGGCACAGGGAAGTTCTCCCGTCAACGATACCTTCCCTTCGGCCAGCATCGTGGTGGGGATCAACTTCCGCTTAGCGACCGTGGTTTCCTTGGCAAGATCGAGGACGAGTCAACAGGGCTCGACTTACTGGGTGCTCGTTACTACGACCCGTCGGTGGCAAAGTTTTTGTCGGTAGACCCCCTGCTAGACCTTAGCAATTTGCAACAGTCGAACCCTTACTCCTATGCGGGCAATAACCCCATTGGGATGTCTGACCCCACGGGTCTGGTGGGTGGACCTCCGCCTCAAAACCCGTGCGCGCACCCAAATAGTAAGGAATGTAGCGAATCAAAGCCTTACACGGTCTATTGGGACTACGTCCAGGTCACTTTTCCTTCCCACTGGATGGCCGTAGCTTACGTCAATCGCATGAATCGCGATGGGAAGATTTGCCTTTCCCAGACCTGCATGAACAATCCGTTCTGGCAAAAGAACACCGAAGACGCTCTTATTCAGGATGTTTGTACGAAGCATCCGTCCTGGTGCAAGTACGCCGGTGGGAATACTCCAAATGCCGACCATGCCGCAACCGACGAAGAAATGCGGAGCTACCTCGGGGATGCAGGCATTGCTGGCATGGGGCTCCTCATGTTCAACGGAGACCGGGGCTTCGGTGACCCCGAGATCCAGAGTGGAGTCTACGCATGGGTCAATCCAAAGACCGGAGAAATCGCCAAAGTGGGAAAGGCATCGAATTTTGACACGAGGTACACGGCGCAAGAGCAGGCGGCGTACCATCGTCGAGGATACCGGATGGTTATCCTTTTTAGGACCCTCGACGCGACTACGATGAACGGCCTTGAAGACATCATGTATGATTACTTCAAGGCCACGGGACAGAAGCTGCCGGACAACGACAAACGCCCCATGAGTAGAGGTGCGGGCATGAAGGCGAGTGATGCGAAGCAGGCCATACAGATATCGAACTGGGCTAGGCGGGCTGGGTTTAATTTTCTTCGAGGGATCGGTATCCCCATGGAGCCAATGAGTCCTGAACAGTTCCAAATCATAGGACGAACGGGTCGGGGCTCATTCTTTGAAAAAATTGAGGGAGAGTAAGAGTCCGACCATGTTCTGCTTAGAGCTCAACTCATCGATGCTATCGCTGATAGAGGGATGGAAATGACCTATCGCTCCTCCAAATTGCTAGATACTGACGATGCAATGAACTTGGTCGCTTTCATAGAAGAAGCGTCCGATCAGGGAATGGTGCTCAAAAACGTACTTGAGGCGATACTGAGAGAGGACGATCATGTGCCGGCGGAAGTCATGCGGATGGGGATCGTATGTGCCGTCATCGTAGCAACCAAAGTAGACTCGCACGTTGTAGTAGAGGAACTACAAAGCAGGAAATTAACTCCTACGGTGACCCCTGAGATGGAGGTAATGGCGCGAGAGCTGCTGCAGTTCGCGATGATTCCCTGGCACCCGGTTCATGGGACAAACTACCTCTACGCCCAGTGGAACATCGCTGGAGATATAGAGGAGGCCTGCCAGGAGCTGCGTCGATATCTAGAGGCTCTCGGAGGGCCAGATTTTCACCGAATTTGCCCATCTAATAGTGAATCCTCAAATTCCGACTATTCTTCTGTGTTCCTTCCGGGACGAGAGCTAGTAGAATCCGAGAGATTCCGCATTCGGCAGTTGGCGTCTAACCTTCGAGCGATAGAGATCGAAAGCTTTAATGAATCCAAGGATGACTTCTGGTATAGCGACTTCATATTTGAGCGTCAGACATGTGAGTTTGTTGGAGGTGCCATCGTAGATGGCTGCCGCTTATTGATCGATGACATTTTTGATGATCTTAAGCTCCTCGACGCGATCGGCGGTAGCGTCGCGTCGGCACGCCCTGAAGATTTTAAATTCCTGGATGGCCTCCCCTGGCGTTTTTCAGCCTCGTACGATTCAAGGTTTGTGCGGAAATTTGTAGTAGTTGCTACCGAAATGGCTCGAAGCTTGACGAGGGACGATTGCATCTCCTGCACATCCATCGCCGTGGATTTTGTGCTCAGATCCTTATCCTGGAAGGTTGAGTCCCTGATTCAGGCATATGCAGGCCTTGATGAGGTAGGTAGCCAGGCTATCGCTCAGCGAGTTTCCCGCGAACTATGCCAGTCGGAGGAAAGGCGTGATCTCTGGGAGCTCTCACGCTCGTCCTCTCATTATCAGATCTCTAGGTTAATCCCGTTCGTAAGCGATGGGTTTGATGGGCCGCCTCGCCTTATCCGGCCTGATCAATGGTTCCTCACATTCGATTCAAGTGAAAACAGTTCACCCTATTTATTGCACTAAATATTCGGTACGGGCCCGGGGTTTCCAGTTAAAGCAGGACGATGCGATGGGCTGCCGTGCTGGGCATTAGTCTTTGCAACGACCGCCATCGGCGGCAACCACATGTCCGTACGGCGGTGGATCCTGACGAAGATGAATCGCCACTGACTCCTCAGAACATGACCCTGGCCGATGCTGGCACAGACGACGGGACATGTCGGCCCAAGCCGGGTGGTCCCCCCGGCCCTGACGGCAAGGCCGTAACCTTCTGGTATGGCGCCGGCTAATGAGAGGAAGAGTCGTTGCCGGACTTCATGGAGAGATATGCCCTCTGGCGATCCTTGCCGTTTCCCCGTCTACCCCGCGGTGAGAATCTGTTGCGCTCGGGAGAGAACCTTGCACTCATCCATGGCGACCTTGCTCTCGCCGACGAACATGTGACTCAGGTGATCCTTTTTGTCGACGAGGGGATATTCAGGCCGAGCCGGGCGGACGTCATGGGGTTGCTTGAAGGGGTCATCTCTCGCTTGGAACGATTCGGCGAAGGCATGGCCGTCGAAGAGTAAGAAGTTGTCGACGCCCATTATCGATATTGCATCAAATCTATGCTGAATTTCTGCGCATAGGTGCTCCGTAGTCCGTCACCTGACCGGCAGGGAATAACAATGAGCCGCCCACATGTGGTGGGCGGCTCATTGTTTCTGTTGGAGCATTTGTGCGCGCGACGCGGTTGCAGGTCGTGTCGGCGAACTTCCCGTCTCTCCAAGTCGAAAACTGATCAGCCCACTGGCCTGCCATGTCACGCCCGTCAGCTCGGTCTCCAGATCGCGATGCGGCCGCTGCAATCGTTCCGATCGATCTGCCGATGCGAGGCTCGCCATACAGTGGCGTGTCCCAAGGTGCTCAAGACCATCGCGGTGACGGCGGACGGCCTCACACCCTCCCAGGCCGACCCGCGGGAACGGAGCCACATCTCCTGGTAACTGCACGGAAGGATAGTTCCCGGAAGTAACGCTGATGTGATCATGGCGTCCTCCTCGGAAGGGGCACCTCATGACCGTCACCCCACCGCAGGCGCGCGGGCGCCCCCAGACGATCACTCGCGTCCACGCCAGCGCGCTCCTCGCCGGCACCGACCGCACGGTGCCGGTGCTCGACGGCAACGGGGACCTCGCCGCAGTCACCCCTGGCACCGCCCTCGCTGGTGCCGCCGTACGCGTTCTCCTCACCCGCTCCGACCTTCTCGACGCCGGCGTCCGCACCGTCCCCGGCTCGGGCGGGCGCCTGACTCCGGGAAGCGGTCCCTTCGTCGACGAACTCCTCGATCATCTCAACCCCCTCCGCACGATCGCGGGTGACCCGCAGCAGTGACAGGCATGGAAGAGAAAACAGCCACCGCGGGAACCCTTCGACTGTCGTTGCACCGCCTCACTGTGCGGACCGAGCAGCGCGCCCACGCCACCGCGGCTGAGCGCAGCTGGCACCACTCGGGGGCGGCCGCGTGACGGTCCTCCCCGACATCGCCGGGACCACCACCGAGCTGCTCCCCGCTACCTCGACCGCGTCCGACAGGTCCCCTTACCACGTCTACCTCGACTCCCTCACCAGCGATGAATCCAAGCGGACCATGCGTGGCTGCCTGAACCGCATCGCCCGTGAACCGCGCCGGGATTGATGGAGGCTTCATCGGTTAGCGAGGCCGGTAGGACGAGCGAGGCAAGAGCGTTATGGAAGGAGCTGCTGCCGAAGTTCGAGCGGTACGCGAGTCACGACCATCCCGGCACCGTCTTCGTCCGCATGTCCCTGAACCGCGTCTGCGGCGAGAGCGACCCGGAGCCCCAGGACCTTGCCGAGGTCGAGGCGCGCATCGCACTCCTGGAGCGGTCGCAGGACACACAGGCGCTGTTCGCCGCGCGCGTCGAACACGCCACCATGCTCCGTGACCATGACCGGCTCGACGAGGCGGTGGCCGCTTTCACCGAGGTCATGGAGACGGGTGCCGCCGTGCTGGGCCGAGGACATCCGATCATGGTGTCGGCTGGATACCGGCTGGCGTACGTCCACCAGAAGGCAGGCAGGCTGGGTCTGGCACTCGCGACGGCCCGCGAATCCCTCGCCCAGGCTGACCGCAGCCTCGGCCGCGCACACGAAGTGACGCTCCTCACTGCGGCATCCCTGCTGAGCCTGCTGCTCGCCGACGACCGCCTGGAGGAGCACCATGCCCTGCTGGAGGACCGGCTGGCCGACATCATCGAAGGCCTCGGCTTCGCCAACCCTTTGGTCCGCGAACTTGCCGTTAACGCGCCCGACTCCACCTAAAACTCTGAGCCGCCCGCGGAGGGGGTGTGACACGCGCGCGGGCGCTGAGCCAACACACACTGCGCCGTACACCTCACTCCGGGCACGTCCTGAATTGCCTGCATCCGCCGGTCTTGGGCGGTGCGCAGTTGGCCGTGCCGCTGAAGTTCGGCTGATCCAATACCAGGACGATTTGAAGTTGATTTCCGACAAGATACATTATCGGAATTCAAAGTAAGGGGGGAGCGGAGCGGCGCATGGCGGCACCCCCGGGCAGGCGGAGGCGCGAACGGAGAGCCGCAAAGCGAGCCGCCAGCCGGGCCGCCGGCGACAGCCATGCGACGGACAGCGCCTGGAAATCCCAGTACTGGAAGGACCGAGCGGCAGGATTTGGTGGATGATGGACGCTGTCGAGGCGAGTGAGCGACTGATCGAGCTGGTTCGCGGGAACGATGACATCGCGAACCATGCCGACGGCTGTGACGCGGGGACGATGGCCGCCGCCGAGAGTGATCTGGGTGTGGCTTTCCCTCCCTCGTACCGCCGTCTTATCAAAGAGTTCGGGACCTGGGATATCGCTGGTGAGGAACTTCTCGGCGTATATCAGACACCCGCAATGGGGCTGAAACTGTTGGGTTCCGTAGCGGAAACTCTGGATGCGCGCAGCCAATATGGAATGCCATCCGATCTGATCGTTGTCATGTTCGATGGAATGGGTGGCCTGGTCGTCCTCGATTCTTCTCGTGTGGATCAGAAAGACGAGTACCCCGTCCTCGTCTGGAATCCAGGAGTTGTGGATCGCGAGAGCATGGAGAGGCTCGGGGATGATTTCGGGTCCTTCGCATTCGCCCTGTGTCAGCGGGCCGTAACGCGCTGGCGGGGGTCTGCCTGAAGCTGAAGTCAGGTGAAAAGCGAGAAGCCTCGCCAGAGTTATCTGGCAGGCTTCTGCGGTTCTTGACGGCAACGCTGACGGCAACGTCAGCGGACGGCGGCTGTGGCGGGTGGGTCGTCGGTGTCGGTTCGGTTGAGGGCGTCGCCCAGGGTGTTGATGGCCTGGTGCTGGAGGCGGAGGCGTACGTGGGCGTAGACGCCGGCGGTTACGCCGATGTGGGCGTGGCCGAGGAGTTCCTTGATGACGACAAGGTCGATGCCCTGTTCCAGGAGCAGGGTGGCGGTTCAAGATGGAGGGGGCGGTCATTTCTCGTCAGATGTTACGCAAGATGAGTTCGATGCACTTCCAGATCTGGAAGAGTCCACTGTGATTGAACTTGCACATCGTTTCTTAATGTCATTTCCTACTATTCCACTAGATGACGAACAGCGGGCTGCATGGGAGCGTGGTTACGGCGAGGTTGAACTTCGATGACTCGTGCGTCTCGAATATCGTTTCGGCGACTCGGATTGGGTTGCTTTTCAGGCCGGCCTGGAACCAGCCGATCGAGGTGAGGGCTGGTTCAATTACCCCCTGGTCGGGCGAGTCTCGGTTCGCGTCGAGGTGTCGCGCTTCGATGAAGAGGGGGACGTCGACGTCAAAGTCTCTTATCCGGCAGACGAACAGCCTTAAGCCTTTCTATACGCTGAGTCCGCGCATGGGGTTGTCGCGCCACATGTGGCTGCGCGTACGTATCCGTGGACGACGGGTGAGGTCTCGACCCAGCGGCCGTGGCGGGCGATGGCCAGCATGGAACGGCCAGCAGCGGCCGCGGCCGACGCGCCGCCGGCGCGCAGCGAGTGGGCGGAGTAGCTTTTCGGGTTGTCCAGGCGCGCGGTCTCGGCTGCCGCCTTCACACGCAGGTCGATGGACTGGCCCGCCGCGGAAAAGGCCGATCAGGCGGCCAACGCAAGAACCGCGGGCCCCGCGGCGGCCGCCCCATCAGCCACGATGCGCGCTCAGGGCTCCAGACGTGGTTGCCTTCCATCAGGCTCCGTTACGGCGGATCGGCTCCCGCCTGGGGGTGCGGGCTCTACCTGGCCAGCAGCGGCATGTACGGGAGCCGGACCTTGCCTTCTGGCACGTCTGTCGGCACGCCTCAAGAAGCCCTCGATTGCGCCTGCGATCTCTACCTCAGTCACTGACCCGGAGGACTCACGGGCAGGACCACTCGGCGAGGTGCCGCGAGGACATCCCGGAGTACATCCTCCAGCGTGACGCGGGCCAGCTCGCGCCGGAGGGCCTCCTCGATGCCGTCGTAGACGCGCTGCATCGCCGGCTGGATGCCGTAACCCACGACGCATCCCGGGTCCGGGGTCGCGCGGTGCAGTGCGAACAGCGGACCGGGTTCCACCGCCTCGTACACGTCGAGCAGCGTGATCGACTCCAGGTCGCGCGCCAGCGACCAGCCCGCACCCACCCCGCGCCGGGACTCCACGAGCCCTGCCCTCCGCAAGTCGCCGAGCAGCCGCCGGATCACCACGGGATTGGTGCTCGCGCTGGCCGCGATCTGCTCGGAGGTGGCGATTTCATGGCCCTGGCGCTGGTAGAGGCCGATCCAGGCCAGCGCGTGGGCGGCGATTGTCAACCTGCTGTTGGCGCTCATGAACTCGTTCCTCTCGATCGCAACTCCCGATGTTACGACAACGCCTGTCGTAACAACCAAAGTTGCGACAGTTTGTCGTAACCATTAATGTTTTGACTGTTCGAAGAGGTCAACCAGTGAGGTGAGAAAGAATGAACAAGCCGCTGACGGGCAAGGTCGCCTTGGTCACTGGAGGGTCCCGCGGGCTGGGAGCCGCGACCGTACGGCTGCTTGCCGAGCAGGGCGCCGACGTCGCGTTCACCTACGTCAGCTCCGACAAGCAGGCGCAGGACGTCGTCGACGAGGTGCGCGGCAAGGGAGCGAAGGTCGTGGCGTTCAAGTCCGACCAGGCGGACGTGAGCAAGGCTCCGGCGCTGATCGACGACGTGGTCGGGCACTTCGGTGGCCTGGACATCCTCGTCAACAACGCGGCGATCTCGGTGAGCGGGACGGTGGACGACCCAGATGCCGACACCGCCGCGCTAGACCGGATGCACGCCACCAACTACCTCGGGGTGATCGCCGTCATCCGGGCCGCCTCCCGAGTGCTGCGCGAGGGCGGCCGCGTCATCACGGTGAGTTCCGGGTTGGGCACTCGAGTCGGCGTCCCTGGCGTGGCCGACTACGCGGCGACCAAGGCGGGGGTCGAGCGGTACACCATGGGCGTCGCCCGCGACCTCGGCTCCCGGGGCATTACCGCCAACGTCGTGGAAGCCGGGCTGATGGTGGGCGGCATGGAAACGCCGAACCCCGAGACCCTCAAGGCCCTGCTTAGCTCGCTGTCCCTGCAGCGCATGGGACACCCCGACGAGATCGCGGCGACGATCGCCTTCCTGGCCAGCCCCGCTGCGTCGTACGTCACGGGCGCCGTGCTGGACGCCCACGGCGGCTACAACGCCTGAACCCGCAACGCCGTCAGCGCGGCCCGAGATGCCACCTGCACGTTCAGCTCCCGCCACAACCAGTGGGTTGCGCCTTCGGGCACCTCTTCCAGAGTGCGATCCAGCACCTCCTCCACCACCTGCCCGTCGGTGAGTGTGCGCGGCGCGCCTTGCCACGTCGTACTAGGGCCTGTACGGGGTTCGGATCTTCAAGCGAGGAGGCTTCGGATCCACACGCTTTACACGATGAACGACTGGCAGGCCGCGCAATGCGCCGACTGCGATCTCAGCAAGAGCAGGTTCGGGAGGACCACGACGATCAAACCGGGTTCATCCGAGGGCTTTGCCGCTCCTGCATCGGGCGGGAGCCAGCGATGTAGAGGACAGCGTCGTCCCGGCGACGATCTGACGGCCGCGATCCGGAAGGAGGGACAAGCCCGACTGGCCTGCCCCTCCTTCCGTTGGTGGGAACCGGACGCGGCTTGGCAGCGCTCGTTACTCGTCCGCGCCTGCCCCGATAGGCGGCTGTGCCGAACAGGGGATGTTGCTCTCCTCAACCCAGCGCTGAGCAGTGGCCCAGGAATCGCCCCAGGTGGTTGGTTTGACCGTGCCGTCGGGCCAGATCTGGAGGGCTTCGGCGGCGCCGAAGTTCTGGAACAGCGCGGACGCCAGCTCCGCGGCGGCCGCCGTGAGCGGCCGGCCATCGGCGGCCAAGTCCTCGAGGATGGCTGCCGACTCGGCGTAGGCGTTGTTGCTGGTCTCCCCGTCGCCGATCGGGCGCAGCGGGGCGCCGTGGATGGAAGGCCAGGTGACCACCTGCAGGTGCGCCGGGCCACCCCACTCTTGATGTCTCAACCGTCCGCTGATCATCTGGCCGAGTTCGACGTCGTCGGTGTCGTAGGTGAGCACGTCAGCGAGGAGCCGCGCCGAGAGGGTGGCGGTGCCGGTCGTGGCGGTCTTCTCCGTAGCGTGCCGGGCCATCAGGCGCAGCGCGCCGACGATCCATAGGACGATCTCGGCGTCATGCACGTGAGAGACAGTGCTGCTTGCCCCTGAGCCGATGATCCTGCTAGTGGGGATGGCGATGGACGCTGAGCCGTCGGCGTGGAACTCCGCCCATGCCACACCCTCCCGGTGTGGCTCGTACCCGATCAGACGCCTGGGTCCCACTGTCTGATTCGTCAGCATCGGCGACAGAGCACCGGGCAGGAGGCGCTCGTCGGCGAGGTCGGCACGGAAATCGGCAAGGGCGGCGCTGTTGATGGTCATGTCACCGGGCAGGTCGGGCACCATCGACACGATAAGCACCGGCTGGGGCAGGCTCAGGCCCGGCCGGTTACGGACCAGACGGCGGATCACGTCGGCTTCGACCTGGGCCACGCGGGCGGCCCGATTGGCGATGCCGGTGAAGCGCCGCTGGTAGGCGGCGTAAATCTCCGACTCGGACAGCCAGACCTTCTGGGCGCCGACCCGCCGCGGCCACTTGGTCACGCCGTGCTTCGTGGCGCTCACACAGTGGGGGGCGCGAGGGCTGGACGGGACGGCGATCAGGATCAAACCGGTGCCGGGCGCGTCAGGGTCTTCGAGGGGGACGACGTCGAACAGCGGCAGCGGGGACACCTTCGCCACGACGGCGTCGGTGATGGTCCGCAGACTGTTCTCCGACAGGTCCGTGTGGAGGACCTTGGATGGGACCGTGTCCACCTCGGCCACGCCGACGACGATGACGCCGCCAACGTGGTTGGCGAAGGTCGCGACGTCGATGGCGATGTCGTCGGCGGCTGTGTCTCCGTTGGCCTTATTCGCTTCGATCATCCTCTTGTAGTCGAGGTCTTCGGCTTCGGCGGCGGCCGGGTTGCCGACCAGGGCATCCCAGTCCGCGAAGGTGGAACGGCCGAGGGGCACGCCGAGGAGGGCGTCGAGGCGGCGGGAGCGGTAACGCAACGGGGGTGGGCTCCTACATCGTTGGAGGACGCCAGGTCGGGTGACCTGACGTGATCCACGGTAGGGAAAGACAGGCCGAAAGTAGGAGAAGCTGGGATCCGGGACCGGGAAGGAGCCGGTGCCGAACGCTCCGCTGGCTGCAGGACCGGAGCACGTAGCTGGTCACCTATTCGACTTCGGGTTGATCAACTACCGGTAGTGAGCTTATCGCTAGTTGATCAATGTCGCACGAGCTGTCGTCGTCGACCCACAAGATAGATTGGTT
>NZ_JBDJAW010000077.1 GCF_039649665.1 Microbispora sp. ZYX-F-249
GGGGACGATCCTCCGGTCAGCGCTGGGGCTTGCGGACCTTGAACCGGGCGATCGGCTTGGGGTGGTGCGGGCGACCTCGGTGACGACCTGACCGGCGCAGGTGATGCGGAAGGTCCCGTCGGCCTCCTCGACAGTCACGGTCGCTCCGGCATGACCGATGCCGACGCCGACACGTTGCCCCGCGACGGCGATCCAGCCACGGCTGCTGACCCGCCGCTGCACCCACCCGGTCCGGCCGCCGGCCGGGGCTTGGGCCCGGCGGGCCGCGCATCCCGCAGGCGCGCCGTCTCCTCTTCGGTGAGCGGGTTGGGCGGACTGCGCAACACCCTGTCTATAGAATACTGCCGGTATACCTAGTAGCCTTGTGGTATGACTGCTGACATGACCACCATCAAGGTGCCCAAGCCCCTGCGTGATCGGATCAGCGCGATCGCTGATGAGCGTGGGCGCGGAACCACCCTCTCCCAGGTCCTCGCCGACCTGGTCAAGCGGTACGAGAGCGACGAGACCCGTGCCCGGCAGGCAGCCCAGCAAGTCCATGACGAGGTGAAGGCGGACAGGGAACTCATGGAGCGCGCTCGCGCGCGGGCCGCTCAGCACGCCGCATATCTAAGCGAGCGGGGCCGGTGACAGCGCTCGGATTCGTCCTCGATGACACTGTCCTGACGGAACTGGGCCGAGCCGATCGGGAGCTGCATGCACTCCTGCTGGCGTATAGCGAACACGACCTTCGCACAACGGTACCGACCCTCACATTGGCGGTAGCCGAAGCGGCGCTGACGCCTGATCAGAGGCTGATCCTCTCAGGCACACTGAAGATCCTCTCGCATGTCTGGATCGCGTTCATATCCGATGAAGAAGAGAGCGCGCGGCTTGCTGACGTGCTCACCTATCTGGGTGATACGCCGGACGCGGGGGCAGCGCATGCGGTCGCGGTCGCCCAACACCTCGACTGGCCCATCCTGACGATGAGCATGAAACGCTGGGAGCCGATCGCGGCGCTTCTGCCCTACCGTCTCGACCTGTTCGAAATCAAGGATCCGGACTGATAGCGCTGCTAAGCCGGGGTCAAGGTCCTGCGACTGCCGGTCCCGGCTCGCTCCAACCCGCTCCCTGTAGTTCCCTGTCGGCGAACTGCTTGACGCTGGCGTCGACCTGGCCACCACCCAAGCCCTGGTCGGGCACGCATCTCCTGCCACTACCGCCCGATACGACCGGCGGCCCGAGCGACGCCGCCAGGAGGCGACCGACAAGCTCACCCTGCCCAAGGCCCAGCCGCCACCGACCATGCCAGTCACAAGTAGCAGGGCAAGCATGATCCGCCGCTACATCATCTGGCGCAACCGCCATGCCGACGACCGGCGTCTACGCGCCGTCGTCGACAGGGCGAACGTTGCCTGCTACGGCACTAGATACACCACTCCAGCGGAGGTGAGCCGGCCCACCGGTCAGCGCTTTCCCACGGGGGCCGGCAAGGTGGCAGTCGAGCCAAGACATCGCAGGTCTACCGCACGGTCCTGGCATAGCCACCTGCGCTCATGCCGAACCGCCGCCGAAAGTGCCGGTTGAGCTGGCTCTGGTCGCAGTAACCGAGCTCGGCGGCGGTCTCTGCCACGGGTCGTCCCGCTGCCAGCATGGACTTGGCGCCGGCCAAGCGCAACAGGGTCCGGTAATGGTGCGGTGGAACCCCGTAGGCCTGCCGGAAACTTCTGATCAAATGGCGTTTGCTGCAACCGGCGACTGCCGCGAGGTCGTCGAGCTTGATGTTGGAGTTCAGTTGGCTGTGGAGCATCTCCCGTACTTGACGAAGCGCTCGAGGACGAAGTGTCGGACTCGCTGCGCCGGGAGCATCCGCATGCCTGGTGAGCAGGACGTTCAGCAAGCGGATCAGCGACGACTCGAGATCCAACTCGTCCTCGCCGTGCGCCAAATCCCTGTGCAGCGCAGCGATGCCGTCGAAGAGGCCGCGGTCTGAATAGGTCACCTCGTGAAAGCGCGGCCGGCCTGTGCCGACCGGCATGAGATCGGCGTCGAGGAACATCAGTTGCACAATGGCCTGGCCGTCAGCGGCGGCTTTGTCCTGTTCGAGGCAGCTCACGACCTCATGGGGCTCGATCACCGTCACCGCGCCAGGAACAGGGGGGCTCTGGGTTCGCCCGAGGTACTGAAAAGGGGGTGCGGAGCCACCATGCGTGATCTTGATGGTGTACCCGCCGTTCACAGCGGTCGGGAAGTCACCATCGGCAGCGCGCACAACCAGGCTCTCGACTCCGAACCGTGCTCTTCTGCGACGCCCATCGGTTGCGGACTCAGCCATGTCACTTTCGCCCTAGTTAGGTTTGTTCGGTTGATCTTACAGTTCCCGGTAGACAAGTGCACCCGTCGGGCTAGGGAGGCATGACAGTCGATGGTTGAGCCAGTCGTCCTCCCCCTGCCGCAAGACCGCGGGACGAACACCTGACGAGATCTGTGCACCGCCGCGGAGATCGCCGTCCACACCGACCCAGGTGCCGGGCGGCCGTCCCTGGCCCATCAGGCTCGCGGCCACGACCGCCGATTCCATGCCTACCGCCAGTTACGACAGGCGCTATGTCGACACCGATCTCGAAAGGGCTCCGATGAGCAAGCCGTACAGCGACGCCGCCAACATCCCGGTCAACGCGTCGCAACCCGTCCTCACCTACCACCCGGTCACCCTCGACGTTCCCGGCCGGCCCGTGCCGCTGGAGGTCAAGGTGTCGATCCCCGCGACCGGCACCGACCTGCCGCTCATCCTCCTGTCCCACGGGCACGGGTTGGCGAACTTCCTGTCCTCCTACAACGGCTATGGGCCGCTGGCGAACTTCTTCGCCGCCCACGGGTTCGCGGTCATCCAGCCGACCCACCTGGACTCGACGGCCCTCGGTCTGCGCGACACCGACCTCAAGGACGCGCCCCTGTTCTGGCGTGACCGCGCCACCGACATGCACAACATCCTCGACCGCCTCGACGACATCGAGGCCGCCGTCCCTGGTCTTGCCGAACGGCGGATCGACAGGGACCGTGTCGGTGCCGTAGGACACTCTCTGGGCGGCAACACCGTCTCCCTCCTCCTCGGAGCCCAGATGCTGGACCCGGACGACGACCGGCCGAAGGACCTCTCCGACTCCCGTGTCAAGGCGGGAGTGCTCATTGGAGCTCCGGGCATCGGCAACGACGAGCACTTCGCCGAGTGGGCCAAGACGAACTACCCGGTGCTGTATTACACCGACTTCGAGCAGATGACAGGCACCGCCCTGATCATCGTGGGCGATCAGGACCTCAACCCCAACTTCTCCAATCGGCTCAGCTACCGTGCTGACGCTTACTCGGCCAGCCCCGGCGGCAACAAAACCATGGTGACCATGTACGGCGCTGGTCACATCTTCGGCGGCATATCGGGATATGACGCGGCAGAGACGAACGACGAAAATCCCGAGCGCGTGGCGACTCTGCGGGCTCTCGTGTGGGCCTACTTGCGCAGCCAGCTCTACTCGGCCGACCCGTCCTGGAAGAACGCGGTGAACGCCCTGGAGAACGGTGAAGACCCGATGGCCCAGGTCGAAACGAGGTAGTTCCGCGCGGTGGGCGGCGGCGCGACGGCCGCCGCCCACCGCACTTCATCGCACCGAGACCTTCCACCCCAGCACGGATCGCCCAGGAGCAACCGCCATGTGGACCACGTTCGCCGCAACCGTCGGCGGAAGCGCCGCCGGCCTCACCGGCCTCACCTTCATCGTTGTCGCCTTCCGCTTCGACGTCGTCGCCACCTCCAAGGAATACCGCAACCGCGCCGCGCAAACCGTCTCCCTGTTCCTGACAACCACAGTCACCGCATCGCTGGTCACCCTGCCCCAGCCGACCTGGGCACTCGGGGTCGAGCTGTTGGTCGCCGCAGCGGCAAGCGCAAGTCTGCTCTCGGTGCTCGACCACGCAGCCCGCCGCGGCACGTCCCAGCATGCGCGGCCCATCCTCGTCGTCGCGCTCGTCGTGTTCGCGGCAGGTATCGCCGCCGCCGGACTGTTCGCCACCGTCGGCTCCACCAACGGAATGGGCTTCTACGCCGCGAGTTCGCTGCTCGGCCTGATGTGGGGCGTCTACGGGACGTGGGTCTTCCTCACCCAGGCGGGCACAGATCAGATCAACTCGGTAGCAAACGTGCATGACCAGCCCGGCACCGTGCCGGCCGCCTGACCAGCCCCACACAGTGAGTCGGTGGAGTCCAGTTAGTTAACGGCTCTGTCCCGTAATCGGTGGTGGCGCTCAGTGATCTTCAGTGCAGCAGGATGCGGTGGCGTAGGAGGTCGAACCCAGCCCTGCCGTGCATCTGCCGCATGATTCTCTTCGTTCGCGTGTTGACGTCTTCGGTCCGGCCGTTGTGGTGCGGCAGGGTGATGCCGGCGTTACAGCCTCGCGGTCGAGTTCGAGGCCGTTGGCGAAGCCGTGCAGGTGGGGCAGGTCAGCGACCCGGGCCTCGCTGAGCCAGGTGGTGAGCTTGCCGTCGTTGCCCGCGGCCGGGGACAGCAGTTCGGCGAAGGCACGGATCAGGCGGGCGAGCTCGGCCGGTTCGGGGCACGCACCCGCGAGTTCCTGCAGCCACGCGGTGTCGGCCTCGCGCAGCCCGCCGGGGCAGGTGAGCAGAAGCCGAGCCAGACGGCGGGGTGTGACCACGGGCCGATCGCCCTCGGCCCGGCCTTGACTGAGGTAGCGGTAGAGCAGGTTGAGGGTGCCCGCGTACCCGAGTTCCTTGATCTCGCGGAACAACTGGAGGACCGGGACGGCCGGGTCGACGGCGCGTCGCTGGCGCAGGTGATCGCGGTAGGGATCGACGATGGTGGGCCGGTAGCGCGGAGCGCGGCGCAGGGCTTCCGGCTGCCGTGTGCGGGCGTAGCGCTTGACGGTGTTCAGGGACAGATTGAGGCGACGGGCGCATTCCAGCAGGCCCACCCCCTTGCCTAGCAGGTCGTGGATCTGCTGCCAGCGTTCGCGAGTGGTCTGCTCCCGGACACCGGCGGGCCGGGCCGGGTTGACCGCGGCCCAGCAGGAGCTGTGGGAGCGGACCTCGGCGAGGGTCTTGTCGCACAGGTTCTTCCACAGGTGCCACCTGTCGCTGACCTGCACCGCGTCGGGCAACGCCCTGCGGATCGCCTCACCGTAGGCACCCGACCCGTCCCGTCAGACGACCTCCACCCCGGGATGGGCACGCAGCCACGCCTCAAGAGCGTCGGCACCACGCCAGGGGAGAACCTCGATGCGCTCGCCGGTCTCGGCGTCGGTGAGAATCGTGGCGTATCGGTGGCGGCGCTTGAGCGCGAAGTCATCGACCCCGAGCACACGGGGGACCCGCGGTGGCGGCAGCGGCAACCGCATGAGCAGCCGCAGCGCCGTGGACCTCGACATCGCGACGTCCATCGCCTGTGACAGACGAGCACCGGCCCGGCCCGTGAGCTCTCTCACCAGCGCTCCCAGCTGGCCGGTAAGCCGGTTGGTGCGGCGCTGGTAGCGCTCCAGCAGCCCCGGCACCTGTTCACGGAACGTCTGCCGTGGGCACCCCAGCGCCGGGCAGACCAGGCATCGTACTGTCACCGACACCACCACTGTCCGTCCGTCGACAGGGACGTCGGTGACCGTCCGGCCGCAGAAGCCGTGCACACGGCCGGTCAGCACCCCGCACACCGGGGCACGGCACAGGCTCATCCCTCGTGCGGGCCATGACCCGAATGAGGTCGTGCTCGTCCGCCACATCCTCGATGACCAGGTCAGACAGCCCCGAGAACACCACGCCCACCAGATCGTTGATCTTCAGCACGCCTCAGGCCGGCAGGCGATCACACAGTGCCACCACCGATTACGGGACAGACCCGAAAACCGTACAGTCCCCATCGAGGCCCAGTTCACCGCCCTGCGCTACTTCGCACTGGACGGGACGGACCAGGCCAGCCATAAGGAGCAGGGCAGCATGATCCGCCGCTACATCATCTGGCGGAACAAGCACGCCGCCGACGAACGCCTACGCGAGGTGATCGAGGACGGCTGATAGCGAAGATCATCCCGTATACCGTGAGCTAGGATGCCGCGATGGCTGATGAGCCTTTCGGCTTCCTGCAACGGTGGTATGCCACTCAGTGCAATGACGAATGGGAGCACACCTATGGCGTAAAGATCGATACGCTCGACAACCCAGGGTGGAGCATTTCGGTGGATCTCGTCGGCACTGATCTCGAGGGCTACGCCTTCGGCTGGCAATCCCTCGATCGGACCGAGTATGACTGGATCCACATCAGAAGCGACGGCAGGCTGTTCCAGGGCGCGTGTGGTCCCTTGAACCTGGCTGAGATGGTCGCTGAGTTTGAAAGGTTCGCGACGAGCTCGGGCAAACCACCGGGCGGCTAACCGGCGACGGTAAGCCGATGTGGCAGGACGCGCACGCGGTGATGCTCGCTCTGCTGGAGGGGATCGACACCGCACAATGGAGGCGGACCGGTGGGCAGGACTCGAGCTGGACGGAGTGCAGGTGACCGAGGTCTCCGACCCCCAATAGCCGAGGCAGAGGGAGAAGGGCGGTCACGCCCGACCGGCCCCCTTCGTTATGGCCATGGCAATGGTTCGCCTGCGTGCACGGCAGGAACCGCGTGTCGAAGAGCAGGAGGTGTAGGAGAAGCATCTGTGATGGATGATGAGCAGCACCAGATCCCGGGCGGTGTTAGCGGGGACCGATCTGGGTGCAGTCATCCGGCCGTTGTCGCTGTGACCTCGGCCTTCTTATCGATCGTCGCGTTGTTTATGACGGGACTGAGCTACCTCTTCGATGTGTACGACTACGATCAGGTCGACCAGGACACTGTCGCCGCCCTTCAGCTCTTGTCCGTGATCGGATTACTCTCAGCCGTCGGTCCTCTGCTGATGCTGCGAAGGCACAAGGTAGCCGTAGTAGGCTACTCGATCCTTATTCTGTTGGCTGGTTATAGGCTCTTCGTGCTCGCAATAGGCTACTGATCTTGCCGTGCTGAGCTGGGAAAACATGGGTGCAGGTCAAGACTGGTTGAGTGGCCGTGAGGCCCCGCGATTCACCGCTGATCGCCGTCCGTTCTGGCACGCATCTGGCACGTGATCTTGCGTTGTGTCAGGCAGCGTCTTTCCCTGGTGAGGTGTGGGCCAATATGGCTGGAAGGGAGGACAGCATGTCGCCGGTTTCGCCGTCGTGGCGCCGTATCGACGCCTGGCCGGCGGTGCATGCGCCGGTCACCCTGGCGATGCTCAATCCTTCGGCGACTGGGGGTCACGTGCGGCACTTACCGGTGTTTCGTCGATAATCATGAGAAGGTCGTGCATCAATCCGCGATAGTGGTGCGCTCCAGCGTCAGCGCGGCGGGAGCGGCGATCCACCGCCCCCGCCGCGTTAACGGGTCAGCGGCGGTTGAGGTTCTGCATCCACTCCCGCAGTTCGCGCGCCTGCCGCGCGAGCTCGGAACGCGCCGCAGCGTCGCCGGAGGCCTTGTCGTTCGCCAGGTCGACGATCGAGTTCAGCGCCGGGATGGCGGTGGTGTAGTTGGTTGCCAGGTAGCTGTCCCGCGCGATGTCCAGGGCGGCATCGGCGGCGTCCGCGGCGTCCGCGGTCAGCAGCCCGGCCGCTCGGTCGGCCTCGATCAACAGGCTGGTCTCACGGTAGGACGAGCAGTTGGCGCCCGTGCGGTCGGCGGTCGTCTCGATCCCGCCGAGGACGATCCGCATGAACGAGTCGTCGTAGTACTGCGTCCGGAAGTGGCCGAGAATGTTTGAGAACGCCTTGCCACCGCCCCAGTTCTGGCACCAGGCGATCGGGTGGTCGCCGTTCATCAGCCGCAGCGGGTTGGTGGCCGCGTTGCCGCTGTTGAGGCTGCGCTGGTAGCTGTCCTCGTTGAGGCTCAGCAGCGTGTGCACGTCGGCCCGCATGTTGCGGTCGAAGTTGTAGAGCTCGTCGACCGTCATCCACCGGTCAGGGAGATGCGTGGTCGCCGGGTGCGTGTTGTCCTCGGTCACCACCTCGGTGTGGATGCAGCTGCCGCACTGGCCGAACCCGTTCTGGCCGTTCGGATGGTTGGTGAAGAACCCACCGACGAGGTCGCCGTACCACGGCCAGGTGCCGATCTCGAACGAGTCGGCGGCGCCGTGGATGCCGACATAGCCGCCGCCCTGGTGCATGTAGGCCTCGAAGTTCGGCTGCTCGGTGGTCGGATTGAGCGGGCCCGGGTGCCCGACGTTGGACTCGAAGACGATCGTGTCGTACTGCTTGAGCGTGTCGAGGCTCAGGAACGGGCTCGTGGGCAGCGTGACGGTCGGGAGTTGCGGGTCGTAGACGTCGACGTTGAAGTTGTGCGCGATGCCGAGCTTCTGGATCGCGGCCACGGTGTGCGGGATGTGGTCGTGCCGGAAGCCCGTCGTCCTGGAGAAGACCAGGACGTTGTAGTCGGCGTCCTGGTTGTGCGGGAGCGGGGCGAGCACCGGGTCCGGGATGAACTTCGGGCCCTCCGCGGGCTCGGACTCGAGGCCCGTCGCGGGCTCCGGCGCGAGCCGGCCTTTGAGCTGGTCGATCAGGTAACGCGCATCGCCCACGAGTGTGCTGCGGGCCGAGCCGGGCGCGATCCCGTCGCCGGCGATCGACACGAACTCGTTCAGGACCTGGCTCGCGCGCTTGGCCGAACCGGCGTCGGCGAGCGCCTTCGCCTCGTCGAGCTTGGCTTGGAGCGCCGCGCCGACCTCCGCCGGGACGCTGCCGGCGGTCACGAACCGGGTGATCAGCGTGCCGACGTCCGCGAACGATGTCGTCACGATGAACGTCTGCGTGTACTTCGCGCTGTTGGAAGCAGCGTCAGAGAGATGCACCGCGAGCGTGTGCACGCCGAGCGACAGGTCGGAGGTCTGCACCGGCAACGGCGGGACCAGCTTGCCGTCGAGGTACATGTTCAGCACAGCCACTCCGCCCGAGCCGGGGGCGGGGTCCGTGCGCGTCGGGATAAGTGTGGCGACGTGACCGACGTGACCGTCGGTGATCGCCGGGTACGATGCAGCCGGCGCGCGCGTGTCGATCCGGACCGAGATCGAGCGGAACGCCGCGACGTTTCCGGACGTGTCCACCGCGCGGTACCGGACGCTGGTGTTGCCCTCCTGCATGATCACCGCCGACGCCGTGGCCGACGCCGGCGCCCCCGCGACGGGCACGTCGATGTAGGCGGCGCCGCTGTTGAGCGAGTACTGGAACTTGGCGATGCCGACGTCGTCGGTCGCCGACATGTTCAGCGTCACCGGGCCGCGGTACCAGTTGTTCTGGCCGGTCGGCGCAGAGGGCGACAGCGTCGCCACGTTGATCGTCGGCGGTGTCGTTTCCTCTGCCCACGACGGTGCCGCGGGGATGAGTGCGGCCGCAGTCACACAGGCGGCCACTGCCGATGTGCGAAATCTTCTTCGCATGAGTGTCTTCTCTCTCTTGCCGCTATACGGGCGGGTTCGCTGGGTGCCGATGCCCGTGCCGACGAACTCGGGTTCGTCGGCACGGGCGGGTTTGCTAGCTGCCGATGCCTGTGCCGACGAATTCGGCCCAGTTGAGGTTGAACAGGTTGCCGCCCGTGGCGCCACCCGTGACCGAGCGGAACACCAGGAACAGCTCATGCGTCCCGGACATCGAGACCGGGAACGTCTGGCTCGTCCAGGTTCCCGTCCCGCCGGTGGACACGAGGTTGGCCGTCGTCAGGATCGGCCCGGTGATCGAGTCCTGACGGACCTCGATTGTCGCCAGCGGTGACCCGGGCGTGCGGCCGTTCGCCGCGTCCGCCACGCGGAACGTGATCGAATCGATGTTGGTCAGGTTGAATGGGCCGTTGAGCTGGAGCCAGTCGCCCGAGCCCAGGCTGCCGCGGTGCACGCCGGCGCCGCCGTCGGTGTTGGTCGCCGTGTTGGTGCCGGACTGGTTGACGACGAACTCCACCTCCTGGTGCTTCTGGCGGATCTGGTGCTGGCCGGTCGTGGTCAGCGGTGGGACCCCGCCCGGACCGCCGTGGTCGGTGTAGCGCGCCTGGACCACGCCGGAGACGGTGCCGCCGTGTGAGACGTCGTCGGCCTCCGTGTGGAGCACGCCCGAGCAGCCGTTGACGGACTCCTCGGCGTGGCCGTGCGCGTCGTGGCCGAGCACGAACGTCACCTGCACCTCGGAGCAATTCACCGTCCCGTCCTCGGGGTCGGTGACCGTGACCGAGAACGGGATGTCGTCGCCGAACGCGAACGTCCCGCCCTCCACCGGCGTATTGACGACCACCGTCGGGCTCGTGTTGCCCACGGTGATCACGGTGCTGGTCGAGGTTCGCTTGCCGGACGAGTCGACCACGGTCAGCACGGCCGTGTAGCGGCCGGACTGCGTGTAGGTGTGCGTCGGGTTCGGGTCGGTCTCGATCGCCGAGCCGTCGCCGAAGTTCCACTCGTAGCGGATCGAGTCGCCGGGATCCTCATCCAGCGAGCCGGCGCTGGAGAAGTTCACGGTCAGCGGCGTCGAGCCGTCGGTGCGGTCCGTGGTGAGCACGGCCTTCGGCGCGCGCTTGCCCTTGACGTACTCCCACTTGTACATGCCCGCGTCGGGGCTGATGACGTTGAACCCGTTGCCGTAGGTCAGCAGGTAGAACGCGCCGTCAGAACCGAACTGCAAGTCCATCGGGTTGTCGCACTCGAACCGGAACCTGCCTGCCCCGGCGTTCGCACGGCTGCCGCAATCCAGGAAGTTGTTGATCTTCTGAACGTGGTTGTTCTGCTTGTCGAGCTTGACCTCGCGCAGCGTGTCCTGCGTCCACTCGCTGATGATCACCGAGTCGTCGTAGTACGGCGGGAACTTGTTAGGGTTCGGGTTCTCCGGGTCGTAGTGGTACTTGGTGACCCCGTGCGGACCGACGCCGCCGGTGTAGAGCTCGGGGAACAGCCGCGGGCATTCGGTCGTCGAGCCGGGCGCGATCGGGCCCGGGGTCGGCGCGTAGTAGGCCTCGCACGGGGTGCCGAGCGGCGCGTTCGTGTTGTTGTCGCGGTAGGAGTACCAGATGTCCGGGTCGGTGACCGGCGGGACATCCCTCAGGCCCGGCTCGACCGTCGGACCGCCCTCAATGTTCCACAGCGAGTCGTTGCGCTGCGTCGGCCCGTCGCAGTCGAACTTCCGAGGCGGGTTGTTCAGCGGCGTGCCCGCGGTGGTGGTGCCGGGCGCGAACTCGTGGAAGTTCCACTCGTAGTGCGCGAGGTCGCGCTTGTAGCACGTCGGCCAGCCGTAGTTGGACGGCTTGCGCACGATCTGGTAGCGGCCGGTGCCCGACGGGCCGTGCGAGCGCTGCGGTGTCTGGGCGTCGGGCGAGTAGTCGCCGATGTAGGCCACGTCGTTCTCGTCGACCTGGATACGGAACGGGTTGCGGAAACCCATCGCGTAGACCTCCGGCCGCGTTTTGTCCTGCGGCGCGCCCGCGACCAGCGGGAACAGGTTGCCCGACGGGATCGAGTAGGCGCCCGTGCCGGAGCCGAAGTCGGCCTTGTTGGCGTCGGCGGCGGAGATGTCGCCGTCCTTGACATTGATCCGCAGGATCTTGCCGCGCAGGTCGTTGGTGTTCAGCGCGCTGCGGCGCGAGTCACCGGTGAGCCGCTGATACCAGCCGCCCGCCTGCGCCGTGTTGGTGGCGATCGCCGGCGAGGCGGTGCCGGTCAGACCGGCGCCGTCGGCGGTGATCTGCGGCTGATCGGACTGCTGCTTGCCGCGGCGGAAGAACACGTTGACGTTCGACGTGTTGACCGGGCCGCCGCTGGTCTGGATCTCATCCGCCTCGATGTTCGAGAGCGCCTCGAGCGCCGCGTCGATCGCGTCGCGATCCGCGTTCCACGCGATCGGCTCCGTCGTCTGGCCCTCGAAGGTCAGCGTGAACGTGCCGCCCGTCGCGTTGGTGACGCGCACGGTCTGCTGCTCGTCGGTCTTCTGCGAGTTGTAAGGTCCGTAGCCGCCGGCGTTGATTCCGCCCGCGGGCGTGTCATCGCCGGTGACCATCCAGAGGTTGCCGTGCTTGTCGAAGTCGATGTCGCCCCCGACGTGGCAGCACTCCTGGCGGTTGACCGGCACGCGCATGATCTGCTGCTCGGAGTCCATGTCGAGGTGCGCCGGCGTGCTGCCGGTGGCGTCGACGAACTTGAAGCGGCTGAGCTGGAAATAGCCCACGTACGGATCCCACGCGGTCTTGGACGCCGCCACGTTCGGCGGGGTGGTGTTCGGCGTGACCTGGGTGACGACCGATCCGTCGCTCAGCTTGACGTCGGTGACCTCCTTCGGCGAGTAGTAGAGGTAGACCCACTTGTTGGTCGCGAAGTTGGCGTCGACCGCCGGGCCATAGAGCCCGTCCTCGCCCGCGGAGTAGATCTGCTGCGTCATCGGCAGGCTCGGATCGGCGAAGTTGGCGACGACCGTGGTGACGCCCGTGGCCGGGTCGTGCATGCGCAGCGAGCCGAGGCGGTCCGTCTGCAGAACGCGGCCGTCCGGCAGCTGGTCGAAGCCGATCGGCTCCTGCAGGTTCGGCGGCGAGCCGATCTTCGTTTGTTGGTAGTTGGCCAGCACGGTCGCGCCGCAATCGCTGTAGGCCGGGTCGGCCTGGCCCGCGGCCCAGCCGATCGCGCCCTTGAGGTGCTTGGTGAGGCCGGCGTCGAAGCTCGCGGCCGTGTTGCCCAGGCCGGTGTAGAACGAGCGGCCGCCCTGGAAGTCCTTGCACCACGAGACCGGGTGATCGGCGCCCATCGTGCCCCCGGCGATCCCGTCGAGCTCGGCGCCCTGCGGCTGCGGCCCGAACGGGTCCTCGACGACGGTGTCGAGGACGTGTGACACACCGCGGACGTTCTTCGTGAAGTTGTACCAGCTGTCGGTCCGCGACCAGATCTGCGGCAGATCCTTGGTCGCGTCGTGGACGCGGTCGGCGACCTTCACGTCACCCGACTGCACGTCGGTCTTGCCGGACGCACGCGTCCCCAGGAGGTCAGTCAGGAACGACCAGGACTCGTCGGTCTCGACCGCCGAGCCGACGCCGACGAAGCCGCCGCCGTCGCGGAAGTAGCTCTCGAAGTTCGCGCGTTGCGCGTCCGTGAGCGGGCTCGCGAGACCCGTGTCCAAGAACACGACCGCGCGGTACTGCGCCAGCTTCTTCTTCGTGAAGTGGTCGCCCACGTCGGCGGGCCCGGGCGCCACGACCGTGAAATCACCGGTTCTGGCCGCATCCCGGATCGCGGCCAGGCCGGCCGACGACACCGCGTCCTGGGTGCTGCGCACCACGAGTACCTTGAAGCCGGCGTCTGGTGGTGCGGCCTTGGCGGCAGACGCGGACGGCTGCAGCAGCGCCGGTGCAGCGACGAAAGCGGGCTCAGCCGCCGTGGGGGCCTCGGCGCTCACCGGCGTCGCGAGGAGCGTGATGAAAGGGGCGATGAGGGCTAAGGTCATCGTGGTCGCGGTGCGACGTCTCGGGCGTCGTCCGTTTTCTGGCAGGGCTGCGTCGAGCAGCCTGGCCCACGTTCGATGACGTGGTGACATGGGGAACCCTTTCCTGACCGGGGGGACGTCAGGCAAGGCGCGCGCCGCCGCGCTTGTTGCCGCTTGTTGCCGCTTGTTGGCGTTGGTTGCGGATACGGGGGGTTGCTGGAGAGGTGCCGCTCCAGGTCTGTGGGGGCCGTCAGTAGGCTGTCGGCCGGGGGAGTGAATCCATGATCGTGGCCGGGTCGTCGATGATCCGGTTGACCACCATGCTCGCGGCGCCGCGGGACGCGGCGCCGAAGCCGAGCGTGGAGGCGACGAATCGGCACTGGGCGGCGGGGGCGGCCACCACGAGCCGCTGCAGCTGCTCCTGCGCGTGGGGCAGCAGCCACTCGGCCAGTGAGGCGAAGTAGCCCCCGATGACGATCAGTCGCGGGTTGAACAGGTTGGCCACGATCGAGCCGCCGAGCCCGAGCCATTGGCCGACCTGCGTCACCGCCTGCATCGTGCGCCGGCCGCCG